>CAZZMK010000257.1:0-20076 GCA_964655185.1 uncultured Nitrospirales bacterium
ATAACCGAAAATAGCTGCATAAAATCCAAAAAATCGCATTGTGTGAAAACAATTCAATTTGCATATATAATAGGTCAGAGTATATATAAATCATAATTTATGGACATTAATAATAAAGACTCTGTAAAAATCAATATGAACAAAAAATTAATTAAGATTACCCTTATATTTTTCTCCTCTATTTCACTACTAATCATTGCCCTATTTCTTATTGGCACATTTTACATTACTCATAGAACTAAGGGGGACTACTTCAATTCGGATGGGGTTCAAATTCACTACAATGTGGAAGGTTCAGGTGAACCTATTATACTCATCCACGGGTTTGCAGTTAACGCCGACCTGAATTGGCGTAGAACTGGCATCATCAAATTATTATCACCAAATTTTAAGGTAATTGCAATTGATTTAAGGGGGCATGGTTTAAGTGAGAAACCTCACGACCCAAAATTATACGGTGTTAATATGGTAAAAGACATTGCAAATTTAATGGACACATTAAAAATCTCAAGGGCACACATAGCAGGTTATTCTCTTGGTGGTTTTATAGCAATAAAATTTGCTACCCTCTATCCAGAAAAAGTTAAAACCCTATGCGTATTAGGCTCAGGCTGGGAAAAACCTGACGAAGAAAACTTTTTCCATAGGGCTCTTCAAAAATCCATCAAACTTTTAGAGAATAAATCTGGTATAGAACCTCTCAGCACCAAGATAGAGAAAAACAGAAGGACTGGCTATATTCATAGACTTTGGGTAAGAGCTCTTACAAAGTACTTTAATGACAACGAAGCATTAATTGCTCTGCTAAAGAACATAATACAATTACAGGTATCTCAAGAGGACCTACAAAAAATCCTGTGTCCGATATGCATAATTGTTGGCGAGAAAGACCCGCTCAGAAAAGGTGCTGAGAATTTACATTCCGCTGTGCCACATTCGGAACTCACCATAATCCCAGACAAAGACCATCTAACTACCCCTATAAGCAAGGATTTCCATTCCGCTCTTAAAAACTTCCTACTTAAACATTCCAACTAAGTTATTCTCAACTGTTACTTGCTTCAGTTGAAGCCTCAGTAGAGTTATCCCTCTTCTGTTTCATTACTATATTCACAACCGTAGATACTATCTTTTCTTTAAGAGTATTCAGGTACCTCACCACAAACTCAGGCATACTAACACACATAGCAAGAATAAGCATATAAATAGCAAGGACAAACAGCATACATCCTAACCAGTAATATGTAGGAAATTCCTGCTCCCACATAGTATAGAAATAATACCCAGCCATTGCTGATATATATAACCATATTACCGCAAGGGCTCTCGGAATATTGTCAATCTTGGGAGTAAAGAATAATAAAGGTACAGCAAGCATTATGTAGTAATAATAAGTGGGCGAGACGAGGAAAAAGCAAGGAACAAATCCAAAAACAAAGGTCTCGTATGGAGAAAGTTTTCTACTTGCTATCAAGCAGAGAACTAAAACAATAGCCATAGTCAGCCACCACCTCGATGCCTGTTCTCTGTAAATTGCGCTCCTCGTAAACGGCTTCCAGGTAGATACTATTTTCTTAAACGCCGTAGAAAAGTTAGTAACCTCAATAGCATTCACTTTTGTAGTTTGAACTTTCGCATCCTTACTTTGAGTTGTGGCACTTTCCTGAATAGTAATAGGTCTACCTAATATCGCGTTCACAGTTATTCCAAGCAATTCCTTCAGTGATTTCTTAAAATCGAGATTTTGCGGGAATTGTGCAATGAATATATATTTATAACCTACCCGCCAAGGAGAAATATCTTTGTTATGCCTACCAATCTTATCTGAATAATCGCGCCATTGGCCAAGCCCGCCATAGTAGCAAAATGAGGCAGTAAAAAGTATGGCAACTGTTGCACCAAAAGTAATAAAATAGTTCACCCACACACGCTCCATCCTTCCTGTGAAATAGCCCCATACACCTGCCCAAAATAGAATCAATCCAACAAACACCAAAGGTACAAACAGCAAATAATGAATCCCCAATGATAGGGGCCAAGAAAATCCGAAATTCTCAAAAATTGAGGAAGGTAATTTGCGAATTATGCCCGCACCTATAAAAGCAAGTAGGACATTAAAACCTGTTATAACACCTATAACTGTATACCTCTGTCTATTATCATAAAACCTTATCCTTAATTCATCATAACCCACCTTCACCATCTTACATAGGTCCCAAAACAACCTCGCACCGGGCCCAAACAAATAAACTCCTGGAAATATCCTCGATAAAAACGAATACGCTGTAAAGAAACCCGCTAATTTATATTTATTAAGTTTTATCATACACGCAGCGAGCACAAGGGTCATTGCAAAGTCTGTTCTTAGAAATGCTCCCTTCATATGAGAAAATCTCATCATATAGTGCGTGCCGATTAATATTACCATAAACAAAGCAGGTCTGATTCCAAAAGCCCACGCCACAACCAAAACAGTAATACCAATCAATATCAAATCTAACGAAGCCAAAATTAACATGTGGTTTCTGTTATCTGTTGAAATAGGATTACTCAAAAAGCCTCCCACTAACATTGACCAAACAGGAGTTGCGTTGTAGCCCTTATCCCGCAAAACATTATTCCAGCGACTTGTTGTCAATTCCCTTTTGAAGAACTGTATGTCTTTCTTCCACTCCTCCCATCGGACAGGCGAAAAGTATGCCTTGTACTGGTCTCTATTTTTCAAAACTTCATCTACGGAGATATAAGTCCCAGTAGCAAGGTTTCTGATAGTATTTTGAGGATTGGAATACTTTCTACCGGTTTCATCATCGGCTATAATAGTCGCCGCATATAACCTCGTATAACCAATTTCCCGAGCATATTTAGAGCCCATATAATAATGATAAAATTCATAAGCATTAAAGAAAGTACCATATCGCCACTGCCCAAAACTATCAATATAATTACCTGTTGCCAGCACCGCACAAATCAGCAATATCCCAACAAGAATCCCTCTCAGAAAACCAGAAATTGTCTCTCCAATGTAGTCGACAATAAACCTTCGCTTCAGAAGCACCATACCAATTATCAGCAAAATAGTTAGAGAGGGCACCAAATATCTCAAATCATGTTCTCGTGAAAATCTTTGCAGTTCCCATAAAACCACTTGAAAAAAAGACGGTTGCACAATCGGTTCCATAATCAAAATCCTTCATTCTCTTACAATATCTTTACTAAAACCAATAATTTTATTACCCTCGACAACGTTATTTACTGCTTTTTTACTAATCCATATACCAATCTTATTATTACTACCTAACCTATCAACTAACTCATTATCAATTATTTTGTTCTCCACATTAGCCCCCTCCACAGATATCCCGATACCGTCAGAAGCAAGGATATTTTCAATGCTATTATTCTTTACAACGTTACCTATTGCCACAAATCTATCATCTTCAGGCCTGAAAAGAACAGCCTTTTCCCGACAATTCTTAATCCTATTATTGCATATAACATTAAAGTTGTCACTGTGCCCTATCGAAATCCCAATTCTATTATCCACTATGTTGTTATTCTCCGCTAAACCAAACTTAACACCCCAGCAAAAGAATATCCCTATGTCGTTATTTTCTATTCTCGAATTAAGAATTTTAGTCCGTTGAGAACCTGAACCCGGATGTAATCCAAGTCCTGTATTGTGGTGCGAGTATGAATCCTCTACAGTCAAATCGTGGACAATTTGCCAACTTATGCCATCACCGTTATAATTTCTCGCCTCAACCCTTCTTATAACCACATTTTTAAAGTCCTGAAGCCATATACATCCTGCATAATTCCCATCTAACAAGGGATTATTATCTTTATTCCCATCAAGTTGGATATTCTCAATAACCACATTCTCAACGAACTCCCCAGAAATTAGAGGATACAAAGTTGATATAGTGGTATCCTCCAAAGACCATACATTCTCACGCAAAGGTTTATCGAGAATTAATTTCTCGTCCTCTATATCTACAATCCTCCGCTTGATAACTACCCGCCCTCCTGTATGTGGATTTTTAGTTTGGATACAAATTCCTTCACCTATCGTAAAAATATTGGGGTCTTTCACACTTATACAAGATTCATACCAATCAGAACCCTTTATTAATCTCGTTTCTTTTGTTGGTCTTTTTATAAATACTACCTCATCTCCATCTCCAGAAATCCTTACTTTATTAGATAAAAACACGGAATTAGAAAACTCATAAACACCACTCTTAACTCTAACAACTCCTCCCCCCAATCGGCTAACATAATCTATTCCTGCTTGAATAACCTTTTCTGTTTTTCCCTGGATATCCGCAGAGTAATCCTGTCCCACTTTAATTTCAAACTTCTCACTCTTAACATTCTCGTAATTATTATCCCCAGAGATATATTCCTTTGTCCCTAATTCAAAAATGTCACTAATTATGTTTTTTTGCTCCAAATTAGTTTGACTTGCCAAAGCAAAAAAGTTAATTAAGCCCAATCCTTTGCAAAACAATTCCCTTCGCGACCAGTACTTCATTATAGATAATTCCCAACTCCCTAATAACAAATGGTATTGTTTAGACTTTCCCACACAATGCTAAATAATGAGCCACACTGGACTCACCCAAAGAGTTAAGATTATAGCCACCCTCAAGAACAGAAACAATTCCACCTTTCCCTACTTCCATAATAGCGCTCGTCAACTTAGCAAAATCTTCTTCGGTTAAATTTTGTGCACCAAGAGGGTCATCTCTATGGGCATCAAATCCGGCCGAAATTAAGAGGAACTCGGGACTGAATCTTTTAAGTTCAGGCAAGATTAAATTAGCCATAGCAGAGTGCCAAAGTTCAGCCGGAACCCCAGGCATCATAGGCACATTTAAATTAGTGTTATTCTTACCCCTTTCTTCTGGAAATCCCGTACCCGGGTAGTGAGGATACTGATGTATACTTACATAATATACCCTATCATCTTCATAAAAAGTTTCTTGCGTTCCATTCCCATGGTGGACATCAAAGTCAAAAATCGCCACTCTCTTCAGTCCAGCCACATCTGTTAGCCACCTTCCAGCAACTGCAACATTATTGAATAGGCAAAATCCCATTGCCCTACTCGGCTCCGCGTGATGTCCCGGCGGTCGCATAATTTCGAAAACCGCTTTATATTTCCCTTCCAGCACTGCTTTGCAAGCAGATATTGCACCCCCAGCAGAAAGCAATGCAGCCTCCCATGAGCCTTCTCCCATCACTGTATCAGGGTCGGGATAATCTAAATTTTCTTTACAGGTGCGCTCTATTGTATCCACATGAGATTTAGTATGAACTCTCAACAAGTCCTCTCTCGTTGCAGGCTCAATATCCAAAATAGGAGGCTTTATCCCGTGGTTCTCAAACGCATCGAGAATGGCTTCTAACCTTGCAGGCCTTTCAGGATGAAATGGACCTGTATCGTGAGCAAGGGCTTCCTCTCGAAAAACTAATGCTACTTCTTCCATATCAACGCCTCTTTTGATTTATTCTAACCTAAAAACGAAATTTTTCCTTATATCTTACAACTTTTATGAGCCTCCTTGCATGATTTGGGCTACCGCATTCATTACTATCAACCGATAGAAGTTAAATAGCATCGGGTCCTGTTCATAAACTCTTAAAGAAGAGGTCAATTTGTTCAATGCTTCTGCTCTTACTTTTCTCGCATACAAATTTGCGCCCGGGGCTCGCCTCGCCTCTGCTCTCTCTAAAACGAGCAAATATTCTCTATCTTCAAGACCATCTCTTATGCACTCTAATCTTATTGAAGGAATAGGAGGCTCAACTACCGGCTCAGAAGGCTTTTCTTTCCTCGGTGGATATAGCATTCTACCATCTCCATTGCCCCATCTCTGACCGCCATCGCCAATTGACATCGCTTCCTCCCACGGATTTTGCCTCCAGTAGGTAATTGACCAGAATAGGTCTCCATCAAGGTTATACTTATCAACTTGCCAATACCGAATCCTATGATTAATTGCAGGGTGGTCAATGAAATTATTTGCATACGGAGCACGAGGTGCAGTACATACATACCACCATACACTTTCACCAAGTTGCTGACGCCAATGTGCCCGCTTCTCTTCATACATATTAAAAATGGGTACCCACAAATTAACTACTCCCCAGAAATAAGGTACTGGCGCAGGCTCTTGATTGCAAGTCAGAAGCCTGCGGATACCGGGACAAGCCTGCTTAAGCAACTCCATACCCTTTTTCACTTCTGCATACTCTGATTGCGGTGGCTCATCTACCCAGTACCAATAGGCTTTATGTAACCACCTCTTTTCTCTCAGATGTTGTTCAACTTGGCTATAAATAGACTCAAACAGTCTATTATATTCAGGGGAATATCGAGGTGCACCGTTCAACTCAGATGGCAACCCACCCATATTAAAAGCATTAAATCTATATTGATTTAGATACTTCTCCATAGCAGAATCAAAAGCACTGAAATCTACAACTGCCTGTGGCGGGTCACCCTCAAATTTCCATGTGATTGGAGCAAAAGCGTGAGGTGCATATGGAGATATCCTATACTCCATGCATAGTTTCATATACATTTCAAATATTTCCCGCTTCTGCTCCTCATTTACAGGTCCGTGCCACGAAAAGTCGGGGTACACTCCATAAGCAGTTTCAGTACTCGTATCTAAAGGTAAAGTGTAATTGTACACTTTTACTTTATATGGAACTTTCATTTTATTACCGCCGAAATCCAGCAAAATATCCCCTTCATATAAGCCGGGGACTTGCCCCTTAGATACATATAATCTAACCCACAAAACTATATTCTCACCCGGCTTAACAGAAATTAAATCTGTTACAGGAACTATCGGGTCAGGATAATCCGTTAACTCACCATAATAATCACTCAACTCCTTTATAGGAACATATTCTACTTGGAATATTTTGAACTGGGAAGCAGGTAAAGTATAACCATCCTTAGTCTTACCATCCGTAATAGAAACTCTCACTGTGGAAAACGATGTAGTAGGTGTTATCACAAGTTGAAATGCCTCATATTCGTGTCGGGCAATGTCAAGCGGAACATAGTCTAACTTCATATCCGGAGGAGTTTCTGTTTTCCCCACTTTCTCTATCGAAGGAGAAAACCAAACAGTAGCCAAATCATTACTGACCACAACCGACTTCAGCGTAGACAAATATAAAATTTTACGGAGCCTCTCCTCTGGAGAAATTTCTCCCTTTCCCGCCCCAGCCCTCTGAACTGCTCTCATCATCTTTTGATTATATCCTGCAAAAAGCCATTCAGAAGGAGGAAAATTATCACCCTCCAAAAAAGCGCTTATCCTGTCACGCAAATTTTTCTCTACTTCTGCTAAACCATCTATCTGTGTGACCTCATTATTATTAAAGACATAGCCACTATCTTTTAGCATATACCATCTATATCCAAGTCCAGGATTTGGTAATAACGCTCGAAGCCATACTCTCGGCAGGTCTGTTCTCAAAACAGCAAATGTTCCCTTTTCTATTTCCTGAACACCACCAGCAACTGGCTCAAGTGTAGGTAAATACTCTTTGCTATTCAATATTTCTTCGTCCTTAACTACATCCCTATTAACATCGTAAAGTAATTCAAGTTGAACTGGTCTATACTTTTCACCTAAGTCGGGAAACTTCACAATTACAGTAGGGCTCCCATGATAATAAAAGTTCTGCCTCTCTATCCCTGCACCGTCTGGTAATGTAAGATTACCTATTAATTTATAAGGACCAACCTCCAATCCATCTGTTACAAAAGTAACTGATTGCCCAACATTCGCACTTGCTTTCTGTACCGCGTCACCATCCTTATTTACCAACTTAATTGTATACTGAATCGGCGGTTCAACAACCCTATATCTCGAATGGCGAGCCATCCAAACTCTCAAATTATTATTTTCTACAACATACGAAATATCACACCGCACATCTGGAACCTCAAAAAGTTTCTTTATAACCTCATCTTTGTTTACTACCCTGCAATAAAACCCCCAATTGCCATACCCCTGGTCAACTTTGATAAGGATTGAATTATTCCCCGATTTTACATTCACATTAAAACAATCCTCATCTGGAATGGCTGGCCTGGGACAGTGATTATCCCATACAAGTTCACCATTTACCCATACTCTAATCCCATCATTACTCCCTACTCCAAATGTAACTTGCTTATCTTCGTTAGAGACCAAATTACAAAAAGCATATGCTACTTTGCCTCCCTGATTATCTTCATAAACCTTACAAAAGTCTATGTAGTCCTCAGGTGATTGATACCTTCTCCATATACGAATAACACCATCACCAGGGTCTATATTTAACCCTTCATCCGGTTGAATACTACTTTCCCCACCTGCACTCGATAGATAATCAATGTAAAAGCCTAAAGTCGTTTCATCGTGGCGGTACTCTACAACTCCTGGCTTCAATGGATTTGGAAACGGACCACATACTAACCAATCCCGTATAAACTCACCTTCCCTAAGTTGAACACTCGGCACTTCTCCAACGGCAATTCTTAATACAAATAAGAAAATAATAGTCACAAAAACTACCTTTTTCATAGCATTTCCCCTCAAGTTAAAAATTTTACTTAACATAAAACAATATTTGAGCATAAGTCAAATAAAACTTCTAAAATGAACCGTGAACCTTGACATTTGTACAATAGGCTAAAAATAGAAAAATTTTAACTACTAATTGCATTCCATAACATACTAAAACCCACCACCTCCTCCTCAAAAAATTACAACTCAATTAATGAGACTTTAATGGCAGGCATGGTTATTTTCTAATATTACTCTCACACACCCACAATCAGTTTTCTTAACAACCAAACGATGAGCAATGCAATAATTGGAGCCCAATTAAAAGGACCTATGTAAGGAAGGTTCTTTCTGAGAACCTGTATAAGCGGGTCTACTATCTTACAGATGTATCTGCCCCACCATCTTTCTCGCAAGTCAAAATCAATCCACGGTCCCAACCAGACAGCAAGAATCGCAATCATATATAGTGTAAAAATAACATATAAAAATTCCCTCAGTATCATACCTTATTCCTCATTACTTTTCAAAGGAAACTCTTCAACCTTATCATATACTGCACCTGTCGGTAGCAATGTACTCCTGAATAAAGTAACTTTAGATATAGCAAAACTCGGTATTGTAGGTATCTTCACCGACTCCCATATTCTACCAATAGAAGAACTTATATCCTTTACCCTTCCAATTGTTATATGAGGGTGAAACCTTTGTTTTTCAGGTGGATATCCAACCGATTGAACCAACTCCTCAACCATCTTTTGCAACCCCAACAAATCACCCTTCACAGGAGTTAATCCTATCCATAGCACACGAGGCTCTTTCCAAGAAGGAAAAACTCCTGGGGATTTTACCTCAAATTCAATCTCATTATATCCTGCCATCACACTTCGCATCTTCTCACGGAGCACATCACTTGTCAAATTAGAAATATTACCTATAAACCTCAGAGTAAGGTGAAAATTCTCTACTGCTACCCATTTCACTTGCGATTTTAATCTCTTAATTACGGGCGAAACCGAATCATATAACACTTCTTTTACAGTCTCGGGGAGGTCCAGTGCAATAAAAGCCCGATACCCATCCTCAAATGGCTTCCCATTCCTTTCTCCTATTCTTTGAACCAAACCTGATTCTCCTCCTTTAACTTCCGCCACGCTTCATCATCAGCACAAATTTCAGGTATTCCTATGTCCGCCACAATAAGTTCCCCTAAATATTCCTTTGCTACAGGATTCAAAAATCCCTTCTTTACAAACTGAAACGTTACCGTCTTATTTGCCCTAACGCACACTCCACACGGTTCGCCAGTATCTGCATTTAGCCCAGAAGGCAAATCTACAGAAACTACATTTTTATTAAGGCTATTTAGACATTCAATTGCAGTGCGATAAATCCCTTTCACCTCTCCCTGAGTACCGGTCCCCAGTATGGCATCTACATAAGTGCTGTATATATCACTTTCCAATAAAGCATCTCTAACTTCATCATCATTCAAACAAACTTCCATTTTGCCCCCTAATCGGAGATAAGCCTTCATAAAAATCTCTGAATCGCCACGAATATTAGTAGGCTCAGTTAAGAGCACCACCCTTACCTGCCAACCGGTAATCAATGCAAGACGAGCCACCACAAACCCATCTCCACCATTATTTCCTTTTCCACACAAAACAGTTATAGGACCTGACTCTATCTCCCTGAAAACTGCTGAGCCCGCATTATTCATTAACACAGGACCAGGAATACCAAGTTCTTCTATACACCTTCGGTCAGCCTCTCTCACTTGTGCAACCGATAAAACTCTCATTTCTCTCAAACCACCTCTACCTAATTAATACATAACTCTAACCCTATAAGATAACTTCGCCTCGGAATCAGCCTTCACAGGTAAATGGAATATGGCAGTAAATGCGTCTTTTTTCTCATATTCTATAGATGATTTTACTATATTCCAATCACCGTGCATTGGCTCCACAACATCTACAACTATGTCTATATTCTTGTGATTCCTTATTGTAATTTCAAATTCACTCTCCACAATGTTAGGTCCAAGTTTTTGAAAATCTTTCTGTATTCTCTCACCTACCACATCAAAAGCCTTCCCTAACCTCAACCTAACTTCCTCATCTTTCGGAGTATGTTTTATCCTATCCTCACCTGCAAACTGCAATGTGCCTTCTTTATCTTCTTGATATACCCTAATTATACCTTCAGGCAAAGGAACTCCAAGTCCATTTTTTTCAGAATTCTTAAACACAAGAAAAGTATCTATATTCTCATTTTTTATCGGTTCAATTCTACTCGAATAATATGCAACATTACCTCGATACTCATATACCTTTTTAACCCCAATATTTGAACCCGTTAAAAGACTGACCTGTTTTGATTGGTTCTGTTTTATAGTAGTCCTTCGAGGTAATGTATAAAGATGATATTCAGCAAAGGCTTCTTCCTCAGGCATTGGAGGAACCCCCGCTATCATAGCCTTTCTCACTCCAAGTGTTTCCATTGCAACCATATCATTCCGAACTACATTCACATCGCCTGCCACTAACTTCACCTTTGCATTGTGGTATCCCGCACCAGAATTATTATTCAATGTAACCCATCCATCTATATCCATTTTACCTTCATTTTCCCGAAACTTTACCACATAATCTGCCCGCCACGACATTCCAGTAGTCAAATATGTTGCTTCCAACACTTGCTCTCCTTGACTATTTTCAATAACACATATGAGAGTGGGTTTAGCAATTAATTCAGATGGAATTTCAGGTAAAACTACCACTCCGGGATGTCCTAAATATATCTCATTCCCTACCTGATAAACCGGCCCTTCGTTAACACTAAGTAGTTTTGCATCTACTTCATAAAAATTTAACTGTGTATCTTTGTTTATTAACTTGACATTCTTACCAACATACTTTTCCATTAGTTTTGAAGGACTTATCAAATCATATTCGTAATTCTGCTCTATTACCCTAACACTATCGGGAGAAGATACAGAGTGTAAACTAACTGTTTGAGGCATTATTCGCTCAGGTACACCCATAAATTTCAATCGTATCTCTCCCGTGGGTAACTTTACCTTCCTCTGTTCTCTAATAAGCGCCCTATCATTGTTATAAACTGTAACCGCAAGGTCAACTTGGTCCGCATCCGAAGTTTCAGCAACCGCAATCTCATCTGCATTCGAAAGTACGCTACATAGCGCAAGTAACCAAAAAACTAACACTCCTGCTACGACAAATTTTTTCATAATAGTTTCCTTTTGTTTGATGTGATAGATTTTCCCATCATCTATTATATACGAAATATAAACTAACTAATTTACAATTCTTCGCTAATAATTAACGGAACGTATTAAATTAAACAAAGAATAAAAAGGAGAGGAATCTTTTATTCCTCTCCTCTCTAAGAATTCCTCTATATCAAAAAATCTATTCAGTTTCTGCAAGCAATTTCTTTAAGTATTTAATACTTCTCTCTGCTTGTTCTACAGTCCCACACTCAACACTCATTACTATATCTCTTGGACATTCACGAAGTATCTTTATAACTGCCTTCCAGTCTATAACTCCATCACCACAGGCACATCCCACTGGCGTTCCTGTAACTTTCCCTCTCTCAGCCTCAGCCTGCTGAAGAGCAATATCCTTAGCATGTAAATGAACTAACCTATCACTTACATGTCTTAGCCATGCTATTGGGTCGTGCCCACAAAGAAAACTATTGCCCGTATCAAAATTTATACCAAGCACAGGCGATTTCACAAGATTGTAAATCCTGTCTAAGCCCTCAGGAGACTTGCTATATTGCTGATGTGGCTCCAATCCTATAAGTATTCCTCTCGGCTCAGCCACCGCACACGCTTCAGTAAGAACATACTTCATTAATACATGGTCCTCTTCTACCGTAGTCCATTTAGGCTTAGGTCCCTCATCAGTATTTACCACGGGCGCTCCACATTCCGCCGCAAACCTAATTGCCTGTTTCAGGTACTCCGTGCTAATTTCTGGCTTACACAAAGGACAATGAGAAGATAATCCTGATAATTTTACACCTGCCTTCTCACAGGCTCGCTTAACCCTATAAGGGTCATCCAACATCGACACACTGTGGAAATAGCCTGCTTCACTAAGCAATTCTCTACCCCAGTGCACCATAGGTTCAACATACTCATATCCAAGTTCTGCCGCCTTTTCTACACCCCATTCAAAAGGTTTGTCTGCATGTCTTACAAATTCGAGGTTTATACCGATTCCAATCTTGCCCATATCACCTCTCCTTATAAATTAATTTTGTTAAATAATTATACCCTTGTCTTCTTCATAAAATGCCATCTTGCCATTTTTCCACGATAACATACCCATTATAAGGGTCGTTTGAACCCAGAAAGCAAGGTCAACAGGGCTCAAGGTATTTTTGTCACCTCTCATACAGCAATCGACGAAAGCCCGAAGGTAATCTACCAGGTTTTCTCCTTTCTCAATTGGAATTCTTTCAGGCTCCTTTGTCTTAAGAGCATTTGCAGGCCAATACACTATATCATCACCATCAATAGTCAGCGTTCCCTCCCATCCACGGATTATAGGTACTCTATTCTGGCCTCTCAATGCAGTCCCTTGATATTCATTTGCTTGAGTACCTAACATTGCTAAGTCAATCTTTTCAGGGTAATTAATCAGCATATCAAATGTATCGGGGACTTCTCTTTCTTCATATCTCAGTTTACCGCCCGTTGCTACAACTACCTTAGGAAACTTAACACCTATCACATAAGCCACAGGAGTTAATACATGTGGGTACAAATCAGTAACCATTCCCCCTGCATAATCCTCATACATACGCCATCTGAAAAACCTACTAACATCAAAGTCCCGCTTGGGAGCATCACCCAAAAACGCTTCCCAATTTAAATCAGGTCCGGGTTTAGCATTTGGGTCATCAATAGGCATTCCCCTCTCTCCCCAATCACCCAATCGGAAATAACCACACTCCACATGTACGGGTTGCCCTATCTTACCTGAACGCACCAGGTCCCTCATCTGTCTAAAAGCACTATCTGACATAGCCTGTGTCCCCAGTTGGAAAACACAGTTAGAGTTCATCACCACTTCCGTCATCTTCTTAGCCATATCCCACTGGCGCCAGTGAGTCATCGGTTTCTCGCAATACACATGCTTACCTGCATTTACTGCATCTATAGTCTGCTGAGCATGATGATGGTCTGGTGTAGCAATAACAACTACATCCACATCCTTATCATTTAATAATTCTCTATGGTCACTATACTTCTTGCCATTATATACATCCGCAAGTTTATTCAGACGAGGTCTGTAAACATCGCAAAAAGCCACCAACTGTATAGTCTTGTCCTTATCCTGAATGTGCTTCAATGCTTGCGATAAATGAGTTCCTCTACCACCACAGCCTATAATCCCCACACCTAACTTATTATTCTGCGCAAGAGAAGCCTTTACCGCGGACACACTAACTGCCGTCATAGCCACTGTCTTAGCAGAATTCAAAAGAAAACCTCTCCTTGACATTCCTTTCTTAGTAATTGATTCTTTTTTCATATTCTTTCTCCTTATCTTTAAGGTTATTTCTCTACACTAAACATCTTAAATTCGCTTAATTCCATTCCAACTTTTTCTAACTCTTCCTTAGTTTTTATTCCATCCCAAACTACAATTGCAGTTGAAAAACTCACACGTTGCCCAGGAGGAATTTCCAAAGGTTCTTTCCAAAGATTGCGAGTTGCAGACACATACACAAAAGGTGTCCGCATTGTAAACCAACGAGCAGGATACCTAACACTGTCTTTCAAATCCACCAAAAGCACTGTAAACTTCCCTTTATCATTTTCCAGAGTTAGCCCACACCAGGGAGATGTCCTCAAATATTCATCTCCACGAACATTCTCCAAATTCTCCTCAGAATCGGAGAATATCTGCACCTTCTCCATCGGAGTAGTAAGCAATCGTACGCCTAAACCGAAATAATGATGTCCGGTAAGTTCTACCTTGTCCGAGTTTGAAGGATTACGAAGTTCTGTTTTCCAAAATAACACATTAGCATCTCTACCTATCCAAGAACCACATAATACAATTCGTTTTTCCTTTACAAGCACAACACCATCAGGACTTTTCCAATCCAATGTTTCATGAAATTCGCCAAGAGTAAACTCAAGGTCATTAAAAAGGAAGTTTTCATGAAAATTTTGGTTATCAAAACTCAAATGTGCTTCAACTCCACTTGAGCCTGTTTTTTCCTCCCAAAAATTTACCCCGTTAACTGCTACTGCAAACATAACTCCATGATGGTGTAAATGGTCAGGAGGTGCATCTTCAAGGATTTGTAGCCCAGCAGGCGTATACAGTTCTTTTATATACGGCTTAAATGGAACATCTTGAAACTTGTAAAGAGCCGCTATTCTATCACCCACCCTGATGGATAATGAGTTTTTACCAACTTCTAACTTGTTATCTGCTAATGCTTCAAAAATCAAGACATTAACAACTAAAAAAGAGAAAAGTTTTCTATCAATTCTCATATATTATCCTTAATATTTATATGTATGATTATAATAACGCTAACCACACCTATGCAAAACCGACCGGGGCATAGCCTGTATCCTCAGGTTCTGGCAATTGGCAATAGTCCTCCACGATAGAAAACAAATAGTCCATACTTTGAAGTGGCACATCCTCATTTATCTCAATATTTAACATTAAACCACCTTCACTAAGATACAAATTTTCAAAAATATCATCTAAATGTTGTTTTATTTCACTTTTACTCGCATATGGAAAAATTTGCCGATTTAAATCAAGACATAAGGCTAATTTCCTAAGCGTCTTTTCCCTGAGATTCCTAACTCCATTTGCACCTGACTGTGGATTCAAAAGGGTTACCCCTAACTCAATCAAATCATCAATTATGGGAATTATGTACCCATCACTATGAAAAAATACAGGTATACCTCTCTTTTTTGCCTCTCCCATCGTGGCTTCGTACCCCGGCTTAACATATTTATCCCACAGTTCTTTACTTATAGGGAAACTATTCTGCATCCCAAGGTCCTCAGCCAACCCTAAAAAGTTCGAACCCATCTCTAATACTTTTACTACACAATATTTATTGTAATTAATGATTATACCCATTAATTCACTTAGTTTAGGCTCTTCAGTAATCATATCAACCATAAAATTTTCAAAGCCTCTCAAATCCCACATCAACATAAAAAGAAAACCATGAGGTAAAGGATAATCAGGCGATATCAAGCCTAATCTTTTTTTATTCTCTATCTGCCCTCTAATTTCATCCCAATTTCTCAGTCCTAATAATCCCTGATTTTCAGGGTCTGGTATTTTCCTTTTCCATTCCTCGAAATTAGACCAATCCTCCAATGGATGCACAGTAACCTTCCCAACCAAGCCTCCATGTAAATTCTTCCAAACACACCCCCAACAATCTACGACTTCCCCCTCAACATAAAGGTCCTTAAATTCAATTTTCTCTTCAGTTATCTCTTCAAACTTAGGAAACAACCTTCTATGCTTTTTCATAATCTCATTTAGAGCAGAGCCATATTTTTTCTGACACGCAGGTAGAAAATACACCTGGACAGGAACCCACTTGGGATAATCAAAATACATCATCCTCAATAAATTCTCACCCTGCGGAGAAAGACCTGTATACCGATGTGAATCTACATTTCCCATTCCACTATCCATATTCTTTCTTCGAAATAGCCCACAAAAACTTTACTTTTAGTCACACCCTTACTTCTCTTTTATCCTTCAATATCGTATAACCACTAAAAAGACAGAAGTAACTGCCATATAAAACTATAGCCGTGAGATTCAACTGCATTCCATATTCTTTCTATTATAGACTCATCCCCTTTAATTTCAGTTATTTCTTTTCTCTTTTCCTGCCAAGGAATACATACACCCGGGTGTGTATCTACTTTAAGCCATTGTGAAGTCTCTACGCTTTCTACTTCGTAATATTCAGTGGCTCTATTTAATATTTCATCAACTCCTGACCAGGATGAACCACCGTAATCCCCATATTCTCTTGCTACTTCCGTCATCGCTTTAACATTTTCAATCTTAGCATCGTTCTGAATAATTGCACTAGCATCCATTATGTACCCACCATCTCTTTTCAGCAACTTTATCAGTTTTCTACAATACTCCCTTACCTCCTTCGGAGTACCCACAGCAAGAACAGTATTTGGCAAACCACCCGAAATACAGAACTTATCGCCCAATACTTCCTTAACCTTTTCGGGAGTGCTTCTGTCAATATGAAATACTATGCTTTTCTCCGGAAGTTCAGCAAATGCTTCAAGATGTTCGTCCCAATTCCCTTCTGCATAAAATAGCACTTGATATCCGTTCCGCCACAACTCCTCAATTATTGGCTTTAGCGTAGGCCAGTAATGAGAAGCAAACTGCTCTCGGGTAACAAATGGGGTACAGCCCCTATGCATCCAGAATCCAATAGGCAAAATTCGGTTTGGGTCACCTGTACTTTTGGCTACCCAATACAGATGAGGCATTAAAGCCTCGCACGCTTTTAATACCTTATCAGGCTGGGTCATTAAATCCATTGTCAGCCCAATATAACCCCTTAGTTTGTCTGCAAGTATATCTAATGGAGCCTTGAATATGCCCGCTATTGCAGACACAGTACCACATTCATTCTTTAGCCTTTCAATTTGTGGCCCGAATGAGTAAAAATAGTCATACATTGCCATCGCAGTCTTTACAAGGGCAATATATGCGCGAATGTTTGCCGGCTTCCCAGGCTCTACAACCTCTGCAGAAACTCTCGGAAGCCACTTCTCATATAAAAATGCCGTCGGGTCTGCAATAAGAGCATCATACTCATCCTCTTTCATAAAAGCATTTTCTTCGGAGGGCTCTCTATATTGAAAACCAGTATCAGGAGTTATGTCTATACCCGGAACCGCATAATATTTCAAACCAAGCGCCTGCGTTAACCCTGTCCATACGTATACCATATTCGGTACAACCGCATCCCAGTCAAAATCTTTAGCACATTCACACACAGCCTCAAATGCCAATCGATAGTCATGTGTCACCTCCTGACAGGTAAACCCACAATACTTGGCTGTAAACTCAGCCACAAATGGCCTTATTGGTATACAATCTGGCTTCTCATTTCTTAAAGCAGTAACATACCTTCTCAACCT
This sequence comes from uncultured Nitrospirales bacterium, assembly GCA_964655185.1. Lineage (GTDB taxonomy): Bacteria > Hydrogenedentota > Hydrogenedentia > Hydrogenedentales > Hydrogenedentaceae > Hydrogenedens. The sequence continues at coordinate 17,812 of CAZZMK010000257.1, forward strand.
ACTCTGGTATTTCTCAGGAATTCCTGTCATAACAAATTCTCCATCTCATTAATTATGTTATGTTATTCTCTCTCATCCTACTAAAACTCTCTTATCATTTTACTAAACAGAAATCTCAGAAACATCTTTTTTAAGTATACCCAAATGTATAACAAAAAATTCAGACAACAAGTTTGGATTTATTTACCTAATCAAACTATTTTACTCACATCTTCAAATAAAAACAGTACGCATCCTCTCTTTTCGAAAAGATGCGTACCAATAAACTTGTCTATCGACTAATATCCCCGCTTACTCTGAAGGATACTCCTGTACAATTATATCCTTAAATGCAAGGTCAGTAGTTGGATCGTGTCCCTGAAGATGTATAGTTCCTGCAGATGGCACATATCCATTCTTACCATCGCCTTCGGGATGCACAGGTCTTACATCATACAAATCGCTCACAAGGTACCCATTAACCCACACTGCCATATGATTCCCGTCGCATACAATAGTCTTTGTAAACCACTCTTGCTCGTTAGGCACTACTTTTCTTGTCTCTTGAACGCCGTAAATTCCACCTGTACCGAAGTCAACAGGTTTTGTACGGTCATCACCAATCCATTGATTTTTAATCTGTGATTCATATCCCTTCCAAAATACTCCCTTAGGTCCACGGAAGAAAACACCACTATTAAGCCTATTTTTTTCATCACCATTACACTTTATATCTAATTGCAATAAGAAATCCTTGTAAACACCCGCAGTTTCAATTTGTCCATTCCCATTTCTTATTCTCAAAGCGCCATCTTCAACACTAAATTCGGATTTATGCCCTGGTATTATGTCCCAACCTGTCAAATCTTGCCCATTAAAAATTGACTTAAGATTTAATGGCTTCAATTTCAGGGAGACCACTTCAACTTTCGTCCTCTTTTTCTTCTCGTGATACCTGTGATACAAAATACCAATATGACCTTTTAGGTTCTTCGCAGAAAGATTTTCCACAGGTTGTCCATTTAATGTGGCTGTAATATTATTACCAACTGCCTTCACCGAAATATCATATTCATTGCCTGCTTGAAGAATAATTGCACAACCGCCATTCTCAGTATAATGCCCTTCAAACGGAACCCTTAAAGCGAGACCAGCAGTCCCATCCCCTGATACCTTTATCTTGCCTGACAATTCAAAATCCTTAAATGTAGAGGTAGTCGCTAACCAACCTCCGCTCCCGTTAGTAGCAGTCAACACCCCATCCACAACGCTCCAATCCACATCGCCGAACGAAACCCAACCATAAAGTGACTCGCCATCAAACAGGTTTATCCATTTACCTTCTGGAACATCCTGAGCATAGCCCATAAAAGGGAAAGAAGCAAACAAAGCAACAACTGAGAAAGTGAAAAACTTTTTCATATGCCGTTCTCCTCTATTGTTGGTGTGGAAAACTACCAATTGGCAGAGATTTAATCAACAAGTAAAATGATATCAAAAACTTACAGTGAAACTAAACAAACACTTTATTCTACTTTTAATAATTCATTTAATAGACTCGTAAATGGAATGGTATGCAGAATAGTTTCCGAGAACTTTCTTAACATAGTTTCTCGTCTCAGAGTACGGAATATTTTCAATAAAATCTTCTATATCTTCAAATTTCTTCTTTTCAATCCACTTACTTACATTCCCAGGTCCAGCATTGTATGCTGAGATAGCATACACAAAATTTCCCTTGTACCGTTCCAAAAGATACTTAAAATAAGCAGTGCCGATTTCTATATTATGTTCAGGGACCCTCCAGAGTAAATAATCTTTCTCTGTCTTGGTCATCTTTTTTTCTACTACCCACTTTGCGGTAGAAGGAATTAACTGTAAAAGACCACGTGCATCGGAAGTAGAAATAACATCTGTTCGATATGTGCTCTCCTGTCGCATTATCGACCATACCAGAAATGGGTCAAGCCCATAATTCTCTGCTACTCTACTCACTACATTAAAATAAGGAAGCGGATACATTACAAGTTTTTCTACATACTCATTTAATCTACTATTGATATCTGACGAATAAACATAATCAAAAATTACCTGTGGAGAACCTAAATTTGCATATCTAACAAGCATTTCAAAATGCTTTTCAGAATATTTCTTGTCACGCGAAATCTTGCTAACCAACCAAAATGTAATCCACTCCTTCTCTTCCACTCCCAATTCCGAGAAAAACTTTAGGAGGCTAAAAATCTCATCTGGATCATTTGCCATTTCTCTTAATAATTTATGAGG
>CAZZMK010000258.1:0-13735 GCA_964655185.1 uncultured Nitrospirales bacterium
TATCATACTGAAGCAATTAAAGGAAATTACTTTTTAAGGGGGTTTAATTACCTATTCATTATGAAAAAGGAGTTACACAAAATAGGTAAATCTCGTTAATACCGACGTAAGGATTTATTGCTTTTTGGATAGGAGTTCTTCGATTTTGTTAAAAAGTTTTCTGACCAATTCTTTTTTAGGGATATATTCAGGGGCGGATTCTTCCGATTCGGGCGTAATTATCAGAGCATATGCAAAATCTGAACCAAAAGCGCATTTTTCCCCACCAACTTTATTAACTACGATTATATCAAGGTTTTTCTTTTTAAGTTTTTCTTTTGCGTTTTTAATTAGGTCTTCGGTTTCTGCAGCAAAACCTACAGTAATTTGTTTTGGAGATTTTAATTTCCCCATTTCAGCAAGGATATCTGGATTAGGAACAAGTTCTAAGGATAAGGTAGATTCTGTTCTTTTTCTTTTTTGTTCTATTGGTTGGCTTATTCTATAATCGGCAACAGCAGAGGCGGAGATGAATATATCACATACGGGAAATCGCTTCAGAACATTTTCATACATTTCCTGAGCGGTTTTAATATAGATTGTGTTTGCGTGATAAGGAAGTTTTTCATTGGCTGGGCCTGAAATTACCGTTACCTCACCTCCTCTTTTTAGCGCTTCTAATGCAAGTTCTTTACCCATTTTACCAGAGGAGTAATTGCTAATGTATCTAACCGGGTCAATTGGTTCTTGAGTTGGTCCACTGGTTATTAAAATTTTTTTGCCTGCAAGGTTTTTTGGAGAGGTTAGCAATATTTCTATTTTTTCAATGATAATGTCAGGCTCTGCCATACGCCCTGGGCCAACCTCACCGCAAGCAGTATCCCCTGAGAATGGACCTATAAAATGATGGCCTCTTTCAATCAGTGTTTGGATATTTTTCTGAGTGGCTTGGTTAGCATACATTTGCGGGTTCATAGCGGGTGCCCAAAGAATTGGTGCCGTGGTTGCCAATAAAGAGGTTGTAATCCAGTCATCGGCTATACCACAAGCAGATTTGGCTATTAAATTGGCTGTGGCAGGTGCAATTAGAAACAAGTCGATACTGTGGGATAAAGATATATGGGAGATAGGAGAAGGTTGTGGAGAATCGAACATCTCTGTTATTACTGGATTTCCAGTTAGACTTTCAAACAGAATGGGGGAAATAAACTTCTGCGCATTTTTTGTCATTGCGACATAGACTTTGGCACCTTTTTCTCTTAACCTCCTGCACAGTTCACATGCTTTGTAGATTGCAATTGAACTCGAAACTGCGAGAAGTATGGTCTTTTGCTCCAACGAAGAAGTCATTATAAATTGAAAAAGTTAAATTTTGGTTAGATCTTCTTTCTCATTTTTTCTGTAACTAAGTTTACCTTGCTCGAATTCTTCTAATGCTACAACAGTAGGTTTTTTCTTTCTACCAAAGGCATGCCTCTCCATCTTTGCTATTTGGTTTACTCTTTTGGCGGCAACAATTACAAGTCGGTAAATGCTATCAATCTTGTCTTTATACTCGTGGACATAGAACGGTATCGGCATATCTGACTCCTTTTTTGTATTTAGAATAATCTGAATTAGAATTCTATTTTGATTCTGTTGGGTCTTAAAAGTTCCGCATTTATTATAGTGTTCAAATCATATGCAGATTGCTCTACTTCATAATTTATTATATTATAATCAAATTCGGTTCGGGATTTCATTTCCTCAGTGGCTCTCATAATTCTCATTTTAAGTTTTTCTTCAGATTCAGTTCCTCTGTTTCTTAACCTTCTTTCCATTTCACTCATAGAAGGGGGTAAAATAAATACCGATATCGCTTCAGGATAGAAGGATTTTATGCTTCGCATTCCCTGAATATCGAGTTCAAGTATTATATGTTTATTAGAATTGAGACAACGTTCCATTTCTGATTTTAAGGTCCCGTAAAGTGCGTCGTGAACTCTTGCATACTCGACGAATTCGTTATTTTCAATTTTAGTTTTGAATTCTTCCTCAGAAATGAAATAATAATCTATGCCGTCCCGTTCACCTAACCTTGGTTTTCGAGTGGTTGCCGATACTGTTAAAATTAGGTCTTGCCTTTGTGAGAGGAGGTATTTTATTACTGTTGTCTTACCTACTCCTGATGGAGCAGACACTACGATTATTAAATTTCCATTTCCTGCCATATTCTACTCCACATTTTGGATTTGTTCTCTTATTTTCTCAAGTTGTGTTTTGAGGTTAACTACTTCCCAAGCAAGATTGGCATCTTTAAGTTTTGCACTTATTGTGTTAAATTCCCTCCCTAACTCTTGAACTAAAAAATTTAATGTTTTTCCGTTTTGGTTCATTGCAAGTACTTCGTCTACTCTGGTTAAGTGAGTTTTTATACGGGATATTTCTTCTGTAATATCCAATTTGTCTGCCCAGATAACAATTTCTATTGCTAATCGTTCCTCAGTAATAGATGGGTCTGAAGATATCTCTTTTATTTTCGCTCTTAATTTCTTTTTTTGAACTTCCACTAATTGAGGTGCTTCTTCTTCCAATTTTATAATTCCTTCATTTATTTCGTGGAAAATTTCTCGTATTTGCGTTTCTATTGCTTTTCCTTCTACTTCTTTTGATTTCGTTAATTCCTGGATGGCTTTTTCAAGTAATGGGTCTAATTCTTTTTTTATATTTTCTAATTCTTCATCAGTTATAGAGGTTTCAAACACACCGGGGAGTTGAATTAGTGAATTTATCGAAATGTCGTCTTTGGCATTGGAAATTTCTTTTATCCTTGAAATGTATTTTAAGTACTCTCGCAAGATATTTTCGTTAAAAGTAAAGATTGGTTCGGTGTACTCGGTTATGTTCCTTCTAATAGAAACTGTTATTTTCCCTCTGTTTATAGCATTTCTAATTTTCTCCCTGATATAGTTTTCGAGTGCACCCCAATGGAACGGCAATCCTCTTATTGATATTTCTAACCCCCGGTTGTTTAATGACGAAATTTCAACGGATATTATTGAGCCTTTGATGTAACCACTGGCAGAGCCATAACCTGTCATGCTTCTCATAACATATTTTCCGGCAAAATAAATTTTACTTGTTTTTTGAGAGAAAGTATTATAATAGAAAAATACTACTACTGACAATAATTACGGTGAATAGGGCATTAATAATGTTTCTTTAGTTATAATTGAAAAGTGCTGAGGATAATATGAGGAGGATAATATTTCTATATTTTGTATGTATCATAGTAGTATTTGTAATGACGACTGGATGTTTTTCTCCTGTGGACAGAGGGAGCGGTGAAGTTCAAAAGGCAGAGAGTAAAACAGAAGAGATTGCGAATGAAATTTCAAAAATTGAGGAGCGAGAAAAAGAAGAAAACCTACCAAATCCACCGCAATCACAGCCTCCCAAAAAGGAGGTTTCACAAACTATTAGTAATTTGAACATCCAGTCTACATTAACTCCTAAAATGCCAACCCTATCTGAGGTAAATAATTCAGCAAATACCTCACCTTTGCCGTCGGATATAGAGTCACCCGAGATTGTAGAGGAGAAAAAAGAAGAGAAGAAATCGGAAGAAGTAAGTAGTGAAGCGGTATTGAGTGATACAGGTACAAATGTAGGCCAGGGGAGTCCTCCTGAAGAAATGGCAGAGTCTGAATTCTCGAAAGTTAAAGTTGGGATGAGTTATGCCGAAGTTGTGAAAATCTTGGGTGAGCCTGATATGCTCGTAACTGCTCAGAAGGAAAGCGATACTTATATTTACTTATGGAGAAAAACAGGGGGATTTCTTTATTGTAAATTTGAAAAAGGAATAGTGACGCGTCGTTCAGGCAAATTTGAGGGCACAATTGACGCTCCTCCTTTGACTGAGGAACTATATTTTCAGGTAAATCCTGGGATGAGTATGGAGGAGGTGAATTTGTTACTGAAGAGGGAAGGTAGAAAAATAAGTGGTGAGAATGGTGAAGATGGAATATATCTATGGACAGATAATAAGTCAGGCACAAGTTTTTCTGCAAAGTTTGAAAATGGGAAATTGGTTAGGAAGAGTAGTTTTTATTCCAAACCTAAAGTTGTAACTAATATAGGAACTCAGGAGAGTGAAGGTACGGAAAAGCCCAATGTTGAGCAACTGACAGAAGGAGAAATGGTACAACAAGAAATAGCCTCTACTGTGGAAAGTAAGAATACACCGCAGGAGAAAGAAATGGATAAGGAACAGTCTATAGGTTTTGAACCAGATGAAAATTTAGATACAACTACTTCTACTCAAACTACGTCGGTTCCTAAAAGGGTTGTTGCAATTGGTAGGAGGGGGTCCGAAAATATCGAGAAGAGCGAAGTAGAGAGGTCCGAAAAAGAACCCATAAAAAAAACAAGGCTACCAAATTTTACATATCAACTTCGCGAGGGCTCTTATGAAATAAAAATTCAAAATCCTTTGGATGTGGAGGTTTTGGTTGGAATCAGGAGCGACAAGAGAGGCAAGAATTTTTCAATTCCTGCAGGTGGAGTAAAATCAATTAAGGTGCCGAGGGGCGAATATAATATTTACTATATAAGGAGTGACGAACCGAATCGTGTAATAGAAGGCGGTTCGGTGAACATAGATGGACTTTTTGTAGGAGATGTGGAGATTCATTTAATTCGATAAGGTTAGAAAAAAGTAATGAAATCTACGGATATAAGAGTGAAGGGGGTTTGTTTATATTTCATTCCTGTAAAAACACGTGTCCCTTTGAAGTTTGGGAAAGAGGTGCTAACCGATGTTACTGTTGCGAGAGTATGTGTAAGGGTAGAGGATAGAAATGGTAAGTATAGTTATGGGTGGGGCGAGACTCCGTTAAGTATTCAGTGGGTTTGGCCATCCACAAGACCTTATGCAGAGAGGTATAATGGCGTAGTGTCGTTCATAAGAAAGGTTGCTCATCATGTGTGTAATTTTTCTGAGCAAGGGCATCCTGTTGAGATAGGCTACAAGTTTCTTGAGAATGTTTTACCGCGTCTAATGAAACAGTTTAATACGGGAACTTTAACGGAACCTCTTCCAAAACTTGCGGGATTATTGTGCTGTGCACCTTTTGACCTCGCGATACACGATGCTTACGGCAATTTATTAGGTATCCCCACATATAATACCTATAATGCGGATTATATGAATTTTGACCTGACAGAATTCATTACACCTTCTGCTGACTTAAGGGATGCTATTAGTTTTAAGGGGATGTATCCTGCAGATTTTCTTGAATTCCCTTTGCCGGAGAGAATTCTTGTATGGCATTTGGTAGGTGGACTCGATACCCTTGAAGATACCGAAGTTACTAAGAAGCCAAAAGATAATTACCCGAATTCATTGCGTGAATGGATTAGAAATGATGGACTAAAATGTTTGAAGGTAAAACTTAGGGGAGATGATTTTGAATGGGATTATCACAGATTAGTTAAGGTTGGGTCTATTGGTATAGAGGAGGGGGTGAACTGGCTCAGTGCTGATTTTAATTGTACAGTGAAAGAAACAACCTATGTTGTAAAGATACTGGATAAATTAATGCGTGAGTATCCCCGTATATATGGAATGTTACTTTATGTAGAGCAACCTTTTCCTTATGAATTAGAAGACTTCCCTGTGGATGTTCGAAGTGTTTCTGCAAGAAAACCTCTTTTTATGGATGAAAGTGCTCACGATTGGCGGGTAATTATGAGAGGGCGTGAATTAGGTTGGACAGGAGTAGCACTTAAAACTTGCAAAACTCAAACTGGTGCACTTTTATCTTTGTGTTGGGCAAAGGCTCACGGGATGTTATTAATGGTGCAAGATTTAACTAATCCCATGCTTGCTCAAATACCGCATGTTTTGCTGGGTGCCCACGCAGGTACAATAATGGGTGTGGAAAGTAATAGTATGCAGTTCTATCCTGATGCAAGTGAGCCTGAGGCAAGAGTTCATCCAGGGCTGTATAAGAGAAGAGATGGTTATCTGGATTTGAGAAGTATACGTGGACCTGGATTTGGTATGAGGGTTAACGAGATAGAACGCAAACTCCCTCCTCATGACCTTGTGATAGGTGATATAGGTTTTTAATTTTCGGAATTAAGCCTTTAGGTTTTCAATAAAGTTTTTTAATTTGGGGTGGCTCAAGATAAGGTGGAGACACTCAGCAATATTCTGACCATCTATTATGATGTCTGCATAATCTTTGGATGGTAGAATGTATTTCTCATACATTGGCTTAACTGTGTTGATGTATTGTTCTACAATACTCTCAATACTTCTTCCTCTTTCTTTTATATCTCTCAAGATTCGCCTAATTACCCTGATGTCATCAGGTATGTCAACATATATTTTGAGGTTTCCAATATTTCTTAATTCTTCGTAACATAAAGCATGAAGCCCTTCTACAATAATGATTTGAGCGGGCTTTAATGCTTGCAAGTTATTTAACCGAGTGTGTGTTGTGAAGTCGTAGATAGGTGCTTCAATATCATTACCTTTTAATAATTCTAACAGATGAAATATTAGTAATCGATATTCAATCGCAGATGGGTCATCAAAATTATTTTTTGCTCGAATTTCAATAGGAAGGTGTGAAAGATCTCTGTAGTAGTTATCAATTGGAATTATCAGAGATGTAATTTCTATTTTTTTCAGGTAATTGGAAAGTAGATTTGCTAGCGTACTTTTCCCGGAGGCACTACCGCCACCTATTAAGATGATGAAACAGTTTATCCTGTCCATTCTTTGTTAATACCCTTCAAGAGTATGTATAGAAATACGGGTACACCTATGATTGTAGTAACTATTCCTATAGGGACCTCGGTTGAAAAGAGTCTCCGAGAAAGTATGTCACATACAAGTAGGAAACTTCCTCCAATTAAAGCGGAGCCTGTAGTAAGATTGAGATGTGATGGTCCATATATTGCCCTTGCTATATGTGGGATTATTAAACCAACGAAACCTATGGGTCCAACTTCTGCAACCAATACTGCAATAAGTATAGATGCTATGCAGAAAATGGTTAACTGTAATCTTCTTACATTTACTCCTCGGGATTCTGCTATTTCTAAATCGAAACCGTATTGGTCCAACATTCTACTTGAATATAATAGGTAAAGAGTGGTTATTATGAAACCGGTACCGCAAGTGATTACAGGTCTGTATCCAATCACCTGTGTAGAGCCGAAAAACCATCTTTCCATGAATACCAATTTATGAGGAAGAGCAAAGTGCCTAAGTAGCATTATTATTGAATTTGCAAGCATTCCAAAAGTGACACCTGTAAGTAGTAATATGTAAGGGGAGAAACGGATTTTTTTCCAAATTAGAACTAATATTAGGGTAATTTCACTTAGTCCGAATATTAAGGCAAGCAGATAAGAAGCGGGATAATTGCCCCAAGGCAAGAATATTTTATCGGAGTATAGGTAAGCAATATATGCTCCGAGGGATGCGAAACTTGCTGTGCCCAAGGTATATGGGGAGGCTAAAGGATTTCTTAGTAGTGTTTGAAAGACAACACCACAGATTGATAATCCTGCTCCTGCAATTATACATATAAGAGTCCGAGGAATCCTATATCGAAGTAGAATCTTAATTAAAGTCTGATTGTCCGGGTTACCAAGGTCTTTTATTGCACTTATAACCCTGTGCAGTGGAGTAGGTTCATATCCTATAAAAATACTTACTACTACTATTATGATTAAAAGTAAAGTAAAAACAAGATTTATTATGATAATATTTTTATTTGTCATGTTTCTTTACTGGCTCAATTAGTATTGAGTTAGTTAAAGGATGCTTGCCAATCCAGAATTTACAATCGTAGGCAGAGAATAGATTTTCCGAAGTTAACACTTCGGTAGGAGGACCGTAACTTATCAAGGAATGGTTACTTGATAGAAGTAATAATTCGTCTGCAAATTTTGTTATTACATTAATTTCGTGTGTAGTTAGAATGATAGTTAGACCTGAAGATTTTAAGTCTTGAAGTAATGTAAGAAGTTCTAATTGGAAAGGCATATCTAACCCAGATAGGGGCTCATCTAAGAGCAAAATCTCCGGTTGTTGAGCAAGAATACTGGCTATAGCCGTTTTTTTGAATTCGCCTGCAGAGAGTTCTTCAATTCGTCGGTTTTTTAGCGAAGTTAGCCCCATTTTCTCAATGCAATTGTTTATTATTTTTATATCAGTTTGATTGAGGGTTGAAAAAGGCGGTTTATGGGGGAACCGTCCGAGTGCTACTACCTCTTCAACGGAAAAAGAGAATAAGGGCGAGATAATCTGTGGGAGAATGGCAATTTTCCTGGCTAATTCTTTCCTACTATGTGAATTAATATTAACTCCTAATAATTTTACTTCTCCTTTTGTAGGTTTGACTAAACCGCATAAGATTCTTAACAATGTACTTTTGCCCGAGCCGTTAGGACCTACAATCGCAGTAAATTTATTCCCGGAAATTTTTACGGAGAGATTAGTGAAGATAGGCTGTTTTGGAGAGTAGTTGAATGAAATATTATCTAACTCATAGAGTATATTCATTGAATCACTTCAAACTCGGGATGGAGATAACTTGCTATCTTTTCTGCTACCCTCGATAGTCTTGGGCCGGGTCTCATTCCATAAGATTCCAAAATAAAGTATATTCTACTATTTTTTACTGCGGGAACAGTATCGAGAGCCTTCCAATCTAAAAATAAATAATCCAATTGGCTTTGGGTGAGGGATTCACCACACCTGAATTCTATAATTACCTGAGGTGATTTGGATACCACCATTTCAGCAGAAATTTCAAAATATGCTCGGTCTTCATTCTCAAACACATTCTTTCCACCGGCAATTTTTAAGATTTCGGATAGGAAAGATTTACTACCTGCAACCTGTATAGATGTTAAGTCTCTTGGTTCTCTACCTACTACTAACAGAGTTGGAATTGGCTCGAAGTTTTTAGTTTTTTCCTCAATGTTTTTCAGTTTGTTTTTCATCTCTTCTACGAGTTTTTGTGCTCGAGATTGATATTTTGTTATTTCCCCTATTTTAATAATGCCCGCATATATTTCTTCAAGAGTATCCATTGAAATAGAATAGTATTTGGCATTTATCTCATTGGCGAGGGTTACTAATTGTGGAATTTCTCCTGCAGTTATTATTATTTCAGGATTTAAGGATGTAATTTTTTCGATATTTGGAGAGATGTATGTTCCTACCTTTGGATAATCTTTAATCTCGGGTGGGTAATCATCAAAATCACCGATTCCTATAACTTTGTTCCCTGCACCTATTTGAAATAATATTTCTGTGATGTTGGGTCCTATTGAAATAATTCCGTATTTTTTTTGGGAAGTGCCTCCGCATCCTGCTAAGAGTAGTATTCCGCATAAAAATAAGGAGACATGAAATACCTTGGGAGAATTTATTATTAGTTTTGCCTGCATAACTGAATCCTCTTGGCTATGGCAGATAAGTCCTGAAAATGGAAATATATTATAATTTATGGTCAAGTTTATTTTGAAATGATGGAATCCTGAAAATTTTTAGAGAGTCAGATAAGTAAAAATACAAAGGAGTGATATGAAAAAGAAGTGGTATCCTTTAAGTTTTGTTTGGCGGAGAATTGCTTGGGAATTGTGGGATCCGTTAACCTTTTTTTCTAAACTCTCCGACAATATTACCTCTGCCGAGAAAAAGAGGCTTTGGATACAAGCAATAGTTGATGAAGTAAACAAAAAAGAAGCAAATAATCCCAACTTTTTACTTTGGTCTCCTGGTGAGTTAAGAGCGCTTGAGTTAATTACTGATATATTTAAATATGTAGTTGATATTTATTGTCAGAAGGTTGTACACGCACCATTTGCAAGTTATGGAGAGCGGGTAGAGGAGGCTATCTCAAGGGATTTTCTATTTGTGCTCAAAGAGTGGCTTAATTATTATCCTCCACAAAAACTATTTTATGGCGAGGATACGATAGATTCTTATTTGGAAAGAACTCCTCTGGGCTTGTCTCCATGGGAAACTACCTTATTAGAATTACTGTTAGGGTGGATAACAAATCAAAATCCTGCTTGTAAGAAGTATAAGTTGGTATTTGATGATGACCCTTTGGAGGAGAAGTTTAAGGAGTATGTAGAAGCGATAAAGTTGGCGGAAAAATACTTTTCGGAACTCCCCCCCTTACCCGAGACAAACCGTTCTTTATGGGATACACTATGGGAACCAATAAGAGCCTGTCCTAATTCACTTGAAGAACAATTGGAGTATATTAGGAGGAAATGGGCTTCTTTCCTTCCTACTCATTTTCTGCAAGAGATTAATATAGTCCGTGGTGTGATTAAGGAGGAGAAATTGTTTCGTGGTTTTGGTAGAGGACCATCAGAAGTCCTTGATTTTAGAAAGATACGAGGGTTGGGTTTGGAGGAGTATGAGGCGTATTCACCTGATAGGGAATGGATGCCTAATCTTGTGCTGATTGCCAAGTCTGTATATGTTTGGTTGTATCAACTGTCTAAGAAATACAAAAAGCCTATAAAGAGATTAGATGAAATCCCCGATGAAGAATTGGACCAACTTGCACATTGGGGATTCACTGGTTTATGGCTAATAGGTGTTTGGGAACGGTCTGAAGCATCAAGGACGATAAAGAGGTTGACAGGAAACCCAGAGGCTCTTGCTTCTGCTTACTCCATTTATGATTACGAAATTGCAAAGGACCTGGGAGGCGAAGAGGCTTTGCTGAATCTCAAAGAAAGAGCATGGAAAAGAGGAATAAGACTTGCCAGCGATATGGTTCCTAATCATTACGGCATTTACTCCCGGTGGGTAATTGAACACCCTGAAAGGTTTATTCAATTGCCATATCCACCTTTTCCATCATATAAATTTAGTGGTCCTAATCTTTCTCTAAACCCTGATATTGGAATTTATATTGAAGATGGGTATTGGACCCGAACGGACGCAGCGGTGGTATTTAAGTGGGAAAATTTCAAAACGGGAGAGGTTAGGTATATTTATCACGGTAATGATGGTACTCATATGCCTTGGAATGATACCGCTCAGTTAAATTTCCTTTTGCCTGAAGTAAGGGAAGCGGTGAAGCAAACCATCTTAAAAGTAGCGGAGAAGTTTCCTATTATTCGCTTTGATGCGGCGATGACATTGACTAAACGGCATTTTCAGAGGCTTTGGTATCCTGCACCAGGCGAAGGTGGGGCTATTCCTTCTCGGTCTGATTACGGGATGAGTCGTGAAGAATTTGATAGATTTTTCCCGAAGGAATTCTGGCGTGAAGTAGTAGATATGATTGCAGAAAAATCACCCGATACACTGTTGCTTGCGGAGGCTTTCTGGTTATTGGAAGGATATTTTGTTCGTACCCTGGGGATGCATAGAGTCTATAACAGTGCATTTATGAATATGCTGAAGATGGAGGATAACGCTAAGTACAGGCAGACGATAAAGAATATTCTTGAATTTAGTCCGCCGATTCTACAAAGATTTGTTAACTTCATGAACAATCCGGATGAAGAGACAGCGGTAGTTCAATTTGGTAAGGGTGATAAATATTTTGGTATAGCCACAATGATGGTAACTTTACCCGGGTTGCCTATGTTCGGGCACGGACAAATTGAAGGATATGCTGAAAAATATGGTATGGAATATGCACGAGCATACTGGGATGAACAGCCTGATGAAATATTAATTCACAGACACGAGGTAGAAATATTCCCACTGATGAGAAAAAGATATTTATTTAGTGGGGCTCAGAATTTTGCTTTCTACGACTTTGTTACCCCGCAGGGGTGGGTAGATGAGAATGTTTTTGCATATTCAAATAGAGTTGGTGAGGAGAGAGCGATTGTAATATATAACAATTCATTAAGTACGACTCGAGGCCGAATACATACCTCTACTCGGATTAATATAGGACCTGCGGATAATCCTTACTTCATCACCAAGAGTTTAGGTGAAGCCTTGAACTTAAAATCAGAACAAGGAATCTATTATTTGTTTAGAGAACATAGGACTAATTACGAATATATAATTTCAGGTAAACACCTTTGCGAAAATGGGTTTTACATCGAACTGCAGGGTTATGACTATAAAGTATTTCTTGACTGGCGCGAAGTATACGACCACGAAGGGATATGGGCACGGATAGCTGAAATACTCGGTGGGAAGGGAATTAGAAACATAGAAGACCTTTACAGAGAGTTTCTATTTTCAGATGTTATAGACCCATTAAAGGTAATCATCTCACCTATTTGTTTGGGTACTGTACTTGCGGGAAACAAGCCAGATGTGAACTTAGTTAGGCAACATGTTGAACTGTTTTGGAGTGCAGTGGCTGGGCGTGTTAAATATCCCTTCTCAATAATCCCCTGGGTTGATAAAACGTTTTCAACAATTGGAAATGCAAGAGAAAAACTTAGGATGTTTTTAGAGAATGTAAATGAACCCCAATTAAATGAATTTATTGAAAATTGCCTTGTGAAGGATTCAGCAAGATATAGATACTTTACTTTGTTGGAACTCTGGGGACTGTTAATCAACTTAGGAGAAATGGTTTTACACAAGGTAGAGCCCGAAGAGAGACCGAGTACAGAGAGTTTATCGGTTACTGCTCAGTGCATTAAAGAATGGCACTTTACACCAGTATTTGAAAGATGTTTGAACTCACTTGGCCACGATGCAAATTCTGCTTCTGAGGATGCAAAAATATTACGGATTGCGATTGAACATTCGGAGAGGCTACTGAAACTACAGAAAGAACCTTGGGCTCCTAACCTTTATCCTATATTTAGTGATGTAGATGTAAAAAGTGTTTTAGGTGTCCACGAGTATGGAGGTAGAACTTGGCTTATTAAAGAGAAGTGGGAATTTCTTCTTAAAGCGATGTTCCTATTTTTGTGGTTTACAAAATATTCATGGGATGAGAAAGAAATTGAAGAATTACTATACGTCTTGGGGGATATTGAGGAACTAATGTTCTCTGCTTCAGATACTGATTATGATTTTAACTATTTATTTGAATCTATAAAGTAAACCTTGTAAAGAGGAAATGATTTTACTTTTCGGAACTAATTATCCAGATTTTGAGATTGTCAAAACATCCAGTATCATCAAAAGAACCTAATCCGATTCTTCCTTTGCTAAAAGTTTTATCTTCCGCTTTCATAATGGGTTTACTTAAATCATCGAAATATACTTCGATGGTACCATCTTTAACTCTACGAACTATTCTTATTTTATGAAAGTTATTTCCCCACTCTACTCCTTTGGTTCTTTCTTTTGCTATAGAAACTCTTGGGGCACCATTAACGATGAATATTGAATGTGCGTGCTCGTCTGCTTTTGAGGCTATATGAACATAGTAGAAATGTGTGGGGTCCTGATAACCGAGGAAGAAACATAAGTCTCGATGTCCATATTCTCTACCTGTTTGTTTTGCTTCAACTTCTAATACAAAATCTTCGAACTCAACATCTTTTAACAGAGCAATGCTTCTGGGTGAACGGACTGCAGGCTCATAATTGCTTGAAGATTCTAAGCATAGCATTTTGTTTCCCTTGTCATCTGTAGAGAGTGCCCATGCTTTGGAGTCTGTCATTTCCCAATTTGAAATTCCGTTTTCAAAATCTTCGATAAAATCCGGTGTTTGCACTGTTATTTTATCGGCGAATGAATTGTGTGCCAATAGAAATGTAGAAACGGAGAGTGCATAAATAAAAAATACGAGAT
>CAZZMK010000259.1:0-4555 GCA_964655185.1 uncultured Nitrospirales bacterium
AGCAGTGGTATCTACATTGAGGTAGTTTATAGTAATTTTTCCTGTTTGATAAATTTCGATTTGAAAAGTATTTTTGGAACCTCCTGAGGTGTTACCTAATGTAGGTACTTCAAGGTATGTGATTACTATTTTGTTTTGCAAAACCTTAAAATACACATTTCCTCCTTTTGATGCAGATACAGGAAAGGCAGTTATATTGGGAGTGGAAAAGTGATACGTTAGTTCTTCATTCCAATCTTTAGATTTTTTTAGGAATAAGTGTTTTGAATTACCGCAGGATATTATAGTCTCTGTAGTGGGTGGGGATTTTTTAGGTTCTCCGAAACCTACCCATCCATTAGCGGATATATAGAGTTTATTGTATCCCTTGCCATAAAGAGTTACGGATTGAGTTTCAGGGAAGGTATATTCATATAAATTATCTTTCGAAAAAGTTATTTTTTCTTCTTCGAGAACTTCATTAGGGAGATTTGAAATTTCTTTTGTCTCGAGTTTGTAAAAATTTATACTCTTGTCTGGAGAAAATACTAGTGCTTTCTGGGTAAGGTCTACATCTCCTTCGAATATCTCAGTGTAGTAATTAGGGGCAGTTGTAGCAATTACTTTTTCAGTTTGGAAATATGAGGATATGATAATTTTTCCTGTTGCAAAAGGAGGGTATTTGTCTTGTTTTGTTTGTGAAAAATTTCTATCGAGATATACCTGTATTTTTACTCTGTCATCTTTACCTAATATGCCGTAAGTAGGGGTTATTTTGAGCCAGGGCACATTAGATTCTACTGAGAATGCAATTTTACGGTTGAAAAGAGGTTTTTGGTAAACCTCAAAAAATTTTAAGTCTTCTCCCTCGGCAAAGTGGAGGGTTTTGGGTGATACATCTATAGGTTTTAGGCAACCACCAATAAATGGGAGGGAAATTATGAAGGTAATAAGAGAAAAAATTATAAACAGTTCATATATATCTGTTGAGGCATTTGGAGTAAAATCGTTCATAAATAGATATCTCCTACTTGTATGCTCTTATTTTATTCAGATTATTCAAAGATTACAAATTTTTCTTTAGTCAGAGTTACTTTGTATAAGAAATCCATTTGTCTGAGGGAAAGTTGATAATCAAAATCTGTTAATGCGGAGGTAGCATCTACAGGAACAATTACATTATAGTTGTTTAATCTTGCACTGGAAACAGTGTGAAGGACACATATGTTTGCTACGGTACCTGTGATGACAAGATTTTTAATTTCATACATTCTGAGTATGTGGTCTAAAGATGTGCCAAAGAAAGCGTCATATCTCAATTTTTCTATTATAATATCCTGAGGGTCGGGCTTTAATTCACTTATTATTTCCCAGCCCCACTCCCCTTTTACCACATGCTTTCCCCATATAGGAAATTCAACGGGGTCATCGCTGAAGTGTGTATCCTGAGTGTATATTATCCTAACATCGTTTTTTCTTGCTTTTTCTACAAGACATTTGATAGGTTCGATTATGGCTCTTGATGCGGGGGAGAATAAAGCACCATTTGGATGGGCAAAGTCATTTTGCATGTCCACAATGAGTAAAGACGTGATATTACTATCGAGTTTAATTTCTTCTTCTTTAATAGAGTATAGGTTACTTTCCATTTTGTATCCTCCAATGCCCTTTTTAATAAAGATTATACATCGGAGGACAGTATAGGTATAAACTTGGGTGGGGTTAAGCAAGATGTATATGGGATATTTTTTAAGAGGAAGGTTTACCTATCTCCATTGCTTGTGGGACCTCTATTAATGAGCCTGTTCTAACATCGTATATAAGCCCGTAAATGGGGATATTCTTAGGTACTAACGGGTGTTGCCTTATTCTCGATATATCATCTATTACACTTTGTTCTAAGTTTGAAAAGGTAAGCCAATTAATAAATTTTCCCTCTACCGCACCGCCATTTTTATCAGGATTTTTCCAATTCTTTCCGTCGTATTCTGCAGTATTGAGGCTTTCTAAAAGGAGATTTCCCATTATCTCATTATCAAATAGTTGCATACCGCAGTCAGTGTGATGGATAACAAACCACTCTTTCGTGCCGAGAAGTTTGTGTGAGATTATTAGAGACCTGATTGCATCGTCACTTGCTCGTCCACCTGCATTTCTTATTACATGTGCATCTCCTTCATTAAGCCCGGCGAATTTGGCTGGGTCAAGCCGTGCGTCCATGCAGGTGAGAATAGCAATTTTTCTTGCCGGTGGTAATTGGAGTGAGCCCTTCGTAAAATTTTGTGAGTATAACTTGTTTGCTCCAAGTATTTCGTTGAGAGACTTGCTCATAGTTAACTCCTTATATTTTTATTTTTGATAAAACAAAAGTAGATATGAGAATATTTCGAATTACTCAATTTGTTTAAACTTGTCTTTTGATTGTGATTTATGAAATATGGATTATGTTAATTACTTAGGAGTATAATAATTTTAAGTTTTTTTCAGTAGATGAATTTATAGAAGAAGTAAAGGCTATTTGCAGATATGGAGGGTAGTATAGATGATATTAGCAATAACTATTATTGGCGCTGTGATATTTTTAATTGCGTATTTCATTTATGGCGGATATTTGAGTGCAAATTTTGAATTAGATAGGGAAAGAAAAACACCGGCGGTAGAGATGTATGATGGAGTTGATTACTGTCCAGCACATCCGGCGGTGTTGCTTGGTCATCATTTTGCATCTATTGCTGGTGCTGGTCCTATAGTAGGGCCCATAACTGCAGGAGGTTGGTTTGGGTGGTTGCCGGTGTATTTATGGGTAGTATTGGGTTCCATTTTTATAGGTGGTGTCCATGATTTTGGTTCTATAGTAGCTTCAGTGAGGCACAAAGGTTACTCGATGGGGGAAGTTGTTGGTAAATGGGTTAGTGAGAAGGCAAAATACTTATTTCTTTGTTTCACTTGGCTTGCTTTGATTTTAGTCATAGCAGTTTTTTTGCAATTATCGGCGGATACATTCGCTAAAGACCCTGCAGTGGCTTTCTCTGGTACTTTTTATATTTTTCTTGCCCTTATTTTCGGGCTGATTGTTTACAGATTTCGGTTTAATTTGCTTTATTCCTCTTTAATTGCTATCCCTATTGTTCTTTTTACTGTATATGTAGGGAAAAATGAAGTGATACAAAGAACTTTTAGTTTGTCAATGGAAAACTGGAGAATTATCTTAGGTGTGTATGTACTTCTTGCCTCAGTATTACCGGTATGGCTACTTCTTCAACCGAGAGATTATCTTGCTTCGTTTCTTTTGTATTTTTCTGTGATAATAGGTACCTTGGGGATACTGATAGGTGGTGCTTCTTTCAAGATTGAACTTCCCGCGTTTACGACTTTCTCCCCTGATAAGTTTGTTTATTTATGGCCTGTTTTATTTGTTACAGTTGCATGTGGTGCGGTTTCGGGATTTCATTGCATGGTGGCGAGCGGAACTACATCTAAACAACTTCGTTGTGAGCCAGATGCAAAACTGATTGGTTACGGTGGAATGCTATTGGAGGGTTTCGTGGCTATAATTTCATTGAGTTGTATTATGCTTGTGGGTTCTATTCCTAAAGAAGGTCCTTTGACAGTATTTGGACAGGGATTTGCAAAATTTGCTGGACTTCTTCACATAGACCCAGATTTAGGTAAGTCGATGGGACTTCTTGCGGTGAATTCATTTATTCTTACTACATTAGATACAGCCACAAGGTTGGCAAGATACCAACTTCAGGAACTTTCACGAATGAAATTAGATAGGTTCACAGCAACTATAATAAGTGTGGTGTGTGCACTCGCTTTAGTTTATGTGAAGACTGGTGATGTTCCTGCCTGGAAGTTAATATGGCCTATATTCGGTGCATCGAATCAATTGGTTGCAGGGATGGCATTGCTTGGAATTATGGTTTGGGTGGCGAGGGGCTTAAGAAAAAGTTATTCTTTTGTAGGAGTTCCCATGGTATTTATGATTATTACGACTGTGTGTGCGTTGTTAGTATTCGCATATTCTAATTATATTTCTAAGCAATATCTTCTCGTAATTATATCTGCTATTCTTGTTTTGCTTGCTGTGCTTCTAATTTATGAGGTGTTGAGAGTATTTAAGAAACAGATTGAGTAGATAGCGTAGATTAAATGGTGTACAAGGTTAAGTTATAGGAGGCTAACTTATACACGAGAGGGCAAGAAGGTTTAATTGCTTGCCTACAATTTGAGGGTTATTAACTTTTTCAACAGTTTCTCTGGCTTTTTTACCGAGTTTTTCGCGTAGTTCAGGTTCTTTTAGAAGTGTTATTAACCCTTTAGCGAATTCGTCTTCGTTATCATTTTCTACTACAATCCCGGTTTCACCGTTTGTTATTCCGTATGCGGACCCTTTACAGCAAACGATAGGTTTTCCGCTTGCCATTGCATTGAGGGTTTTTACTGGATATCCTGACCAGGATACTCGAGGGATGGCTACTATGGAATCCATAGCCAGTAGTTTTTTTAGGGAATCAAAACTCTTGATAGATACTATTTCTGCATCTTCTATTTCTACATCTTGGTTTGTTCC
>CAZZMK010000260.1:0-11123 GCA_964655185.1 uncultured Nitrospirales bacterium
AATAATACTTGCGGTGCGAAATATAGACGAGGTAATTAATTCTCAAGAGAAAATGTCAGGGGTCAGAAAATCATTTTACGCAAAAGAACACCTGAAAAAGGTTTATACCAGACATCTACGACTACTTAAGGAGAAATTGCAATGTAATAAATACGTAAAGATGGTAGAAATAAACTACAATGAATTATTAAGTGACCCACCTAATATCCTTAAAAGATTAAGTTCTTTTCTCGGTAAAGAAATTAACATCGCTGAGGTATCAAACGTAATAGACTACTATCTATATAGGACAAGGTGTGATAATTAAACTTTCAACTGCTCTTAACAGTTTTGAGTTTCTTTTTTTCGATATGCAGATGAAGCACTACTAAATCAGATGCTCTTATTCCTGGTATTCTGGAAGCCTGGCCTAAATTAGTTGGTTTTACTTCTTTGAGTCTTTGTTTACTTTCTCTTGGAAGCCCTTCTATAGAATCGTAATCAATATCTGGAGGTATTATCATACTCTCTGCATGTTTAAATTTTTCAACCATTTTCTCTTCACGTTCGAAATAACCATGATACTTAATTAGAATCTCTGCTAATTCCTCTCCCTCAAAGGATATTTTTTCTTCTCTCGGATACAATCTATTAAACTCTTTCAAACTTACCTTAGGTCGGCGTATGAAAACAGTTGCAGGCACAGGATGACTCAAAGGTGGCTCGCCAATATGATTAAGCCACTCATTAATTTCTTTACACGGGCTAACAATTATCTTTTCCAGTCTCTCAATCTCTCTCTTGGCTTCTTCTTGTTTCCTTCTTGCTTTTTCTATAACAGAATCATTAGCAAAGCCATAATGAGCAAGTCTAATATCTGCATTATCGTGTCTAAGGTGAAGTCTATATTCAGCCCTTGATGTAAAAAGCCTATAAGGTTCTTTCACTCCTCTCGTGACTAAATCATCAACCATAACTCCAATATATCCTTCGTGGCGGCCAATTATTAGAGGTTCTCGAGCCTCAAGATACCTAACTGCATTCAGAAGGGCATAAATTCCCTGGCCTGCAGCCTCTTCGTATCCAGAAGTACCATTAATCTGGCCTGCGTGGAATAGTCCTCTGACTAATTTTGTTTCAAGGTTAGGTTTTAATTGGGTAGGCTGAATAAAATCGTATTCTACTGCATAGCCCGGTCTTATTATTTCTGCTTGTTCCAGCCCTTTTATAGAATGAAGCATTTCGAGTTGAACATCTTGAGGTAAACTTGTAGATAGACCATTTACATAAACTTCTACCGTATCTAAGCCTTCAGGTTCTAAAAATATATGATGGCTCGGTTTTTCAGGGAACTTTACTACTTTATCTTCGATACTTGGACAGTATCGTATTCCAATTCCAGTAATTTTTCCTGAATACAAAGGCGACCTGTCAAGATTATTTCTGATTATTTCATGTGTCTTCTCGTTTGTGTAGGTTATCCAGCAAGAAATTTTATTAGGGTTAAAGTTTTCTATAGGGGTTGAGAACGAAAAAGGTCTGGGATTTTCATCTCCCTTTTGTTCTTCTAAACCATCAAAACAAATACTTCTAATATGGATTCTTGCACAGGTCCCTGTTTTTAGCCTTCCCACAGTAAAGCCTAATCGCCGATAGCAATCACTTAAATAAGCAGAAGGTGGTTCACCCGCTCTACCTCCGCTTATATTGGTCATCCCGAAATGTAACAATCCTGACAAAAATGTACCTGTACAAACTATAACTACCCTACTTGTGATTTCTTCGCCGGTAGTAAGTCTAACACCATATACTTCACCATTGTGAACAAGTATGTCTTTGACTTCGCCCTGTTTCAAGAATAGCCCTTCCTGAAATTCACAGGTCCTTTTCATATCAAGTTGGTATCTAATTCTATCTGCTTGGGCTCTTGGAGAATGCACTGCAGGACCTTTGGAACGATTTAACATCTTGAATTGTATACCTGTTCTATCTATACATCTACCCATTTCACCCCCGAGGGCATCTATTTCTCTCACCAATTGTCCCTTTGCCACACCACCAATAGCAGGATTACAAGACATCTTACCGATATTATCCACTTGGAGGGTGATCATCATTGTTCTGTAGCCAAGCCGTGCCCCTCCAAGGCTCGCTTCTATCCCAGCATGCCCACCACCCACAACTATTATGTCAAAGTCCCTTGTAGACATAGTTAGTAGAAGTAAACCCCTTTTCGTTAAAAGTAGTTTTTATTTTTGAGTTTTATTTAACTATTATTTACTATGTACAAAAAGCGTACCTTTGGAACGAAAACTTAAAATGAAGGGTAAAAATATGTTTTCTTTTAAAGATTCTATATTAAAAATTATTCTCCTTTCAATAGTTACCATAACAACCACTTCATCAGTAATATGTTATGCGTCAGGATTGATTGCAGAGCCAAATATCATAACATTCAATAATTTTAACCAGCAATACATTATAAAAATTTCCAACAACGGCATCCCTATTAAAAAAGGAGATATTAAAGGTTGGAACTTTCTTGCAGATAATCATGTCTATAATCACATGATTTGTATAACTCCTCAGGATGGAGGTATCTCTATCAAGCCTGCACAACTCGAAGCAGGAACTTATGACTTAGTAATCAACACTAATTATGGAAAGGTTACTGTAACAGTATATGCTCCACTGGACCAAATATTTGGAAGTATAGAAGATAGAGCAAGAATGGCAGGCAAAACAGTCGAAGAAGTTAAGAGAGAGTTAGGTCTATATACTCCTTCTCCAAGGTCTGAGTTAATTATTCAACTTGCACCCCAATATTACGAAGGTCAAACTCTTGAACTAAAAATAGACGGCAACATTGACCATTTATATATATGGAAGGTCAACAATAAGCCTGTTCTCCAAGGTGTAGGAGAGATTAAATTTGAATACACCTTCCCTCAACCAGGTGAATATGTACTTGAAGTTATAGAAAAAGAAGGAGAAAACATAATAGCGTCTACAACTGCAAGAACAAAGGTAATAGCATACGAACCTCTCAAAGTGAATGCAAAAATAAATCAGCCTATAACACTAAAAGGAGTGCCAAATTATAATACTTACAAGTGGTTTGTAGATGGCGTAGAACAAAATAAAAACTCTGATACTGCAACGTTCAAATTTAATGCAGAAAGAGAATTTAAGGTTGAGTGTATTGCTCTCAAACCCAAAGATGGTAATCCTGATTCATTTGTAAGAACAACTTATCTCGTCACGGTATCAAAAAGATAAAAAGTTCGCCTATCTACCTTTTTCACTCCGTAAGATTTATTACCGTAATATCGTGGTCTTGCTCTGCTCTCTTGAATTTAATCAAAATAGGCTTCTGTTGAGAAGCAAGTTCAGTAAAGTATTTCTTTGCATCTTCCAAAGAACTTACAGGCTTCTTTTGTATCTCAGTAATTACATCGCCCGGAATCAAACCAGCCTCATCCGCCGGGCTACCAGGCTCTATAGATGTTATTACTACTCCACTTATTCCCTCTTCTAACCCGACTCTTTCTCGCTCTTTTGGAGTTAGTTCTCCTAATTCCATCCCAAAAAACTTTGGCTTTATCCGAATAGTGGTATTTTTCACCCCGAGACTTCTTTCACCAAGGACGACTGTAAATGGAATCATTTTGCTATCTCTCCAAACTTGTAACCGTACTTCTGTGCCAGGTTGATAAGATGATATAGTGTTCACAAGGTCCTGGGCATTTTCAATATCATTATCTTCCACTTTTAAAATTACATCATAAACTTGCAAGCCAACTTGTGATGCAGGCGTATTCTCTTGGACTTTCTTCACAAACGCACCACGAGGCTCAGGCAAATCTAACGCCGTATAAAATCTATCCACATCAGTTACAGCGACTCCGAGGTAGCCTCTTGAAACTTTACCTACTTCAATTAGTTGCGGAATAACTTGCTTAACAGTATTAATAGGTATTGCAAAACCTATTCGATTTGCTCCCATCATTAGAGCAACATTTACTCCAACTACTTCACCCTTAATATTTACTAAGGGTCCTCCACTATTGCCCAAATTAATACCTGCGTCCGTCTGTATTAAATGCTGAAAAGTTAAACCTTGTACTTGTAAATCTCTAAGATTTTCCCTTCCCAAAGCACTTACATGGCCAAAGGAGACAGAACCTTCTAAGCCCCTTGCACTACCTATAGCGGCCACAAATTGCCCCACTTTTAGTTTATCGGAATCGCCAAGAGTCACAGGTATTAATTCCTCTTCTGGTTCAATTTTGATAACTGCAAGGTCAGATTCTGCATCTGTAGCAACCACCTTAGCAGTGTATTTTTTACCAGAAAATGTCTTTACCGTTATCTTTTCTGCATCTTCTACAACATGGTTATTCGTAACTATATATCCATCTTTGGAATAAATAAATCCTGAACCCGTTCCGATAACTTTTTGTTTTATTTTAGGCTGAGAAGGTTCTGGTTCTGAAGGTGTTTTTTGGTTAGGTCCGGGTAGGGGTAGACCAAATTTTTTAAACAAGTCTTCTTTATCAATTTCAAAAGCAGAAACAAAAGATTCCCTTTCGATACTAACTACCGAAGGTCCTACTCTATCATGAATTTCTACAAATCTGTTTTCTATCTCTTCCAAAATATCAGGATAACAAGGGACAGGTAGAACTAAATACGAGACGAGGAAAGTTAACAACTTCAATTTGAAAATTTTACTCATTTTTCCATTCCTTACATTCTACTTTTTATGTGAAGATAAACCACCATGAATCGATTCAAGTAAACCCGCTCTAACAGCGGATTGTAGTATTCTATTATCAATTTTACTACCCATAAAATCAACATAGAACGAATCTCTAACTTTTAATGTACCTGTATTTACCTTAGCTTTATAAATATTTATTCCCATAACCGAAAAAGCATATGCTATATCATACAACAAACCTGTTCTGTCAGATGTTTCTATATCAATAACTGTATGGTAAACAGAACTTTCGTTGTCAAATTTTATAGAGGTCTCAGTAATTGCTGATTTCTTAATTGCGAATAATTTTGAACGCGCCTTATCAACTAAAGTTTGTACATCTTTCCCTTCGAGTAAAACACTTCCTAAGACTTTTTCAAGAGACATAATTTGAGTTTCAGTTAATGGTCTATGTTGAACAGCGTCTCTTACGAGAAAACAGTCTACCACCCACCCATCTTCCCTTGTAAAAAGAGAGGCGTTGTAAATATCTATCAATTGGGAAGCAAAACAGCCTGCAATATTCGCAAACAATCCTCTTTTATCCTTTGTGGAAATAATCACTTTACTCATACCAATAGCTTCATCCTGCAAACACCGTAAAGCAAAACCTTTTTCAATAGCCTCATTAACACATTCAAAATGGATTAAAATTTCATTTGGGCTAAAAGACTCTATATATCCTGAACCTAAAAGATTTATATGTTCCTCTAACTTAGGTCTCTTTTCTTTGGGGAAGTTAGTGAGTAAATTTTTTATCTTACTTTTAAGAACCTCTTTATACTCTTTATATTCGACATTGCCCCTTTCTAAAAATCTTTTGGTTTTTGAATAAAGTTCTGCGAGTAGAGAGCCCTTCCATTCATTCCACACACCTGGTCCTACTGCAGATAAATCTCCATAACTTATAATTAGAAGTTCTTTCAATTTTTCAACATCTCTTACGATATGGGCAAAAGCCTGGACTATTTCAATATCGTCAATATCTCTATACAAAGCAACGTGGACCATAAACTGGTGATACTTTACAAGAAAAGCTATATGTTCCGTAGTTTCATCGTCTAAACCTAACCTTCCACATATTGCTCTTGCTATCCTCACTCCTGCTTCTATATGTTCTTCACCTTCAGCCTTGCCTAAATCGTGAAATAACAGGGCGAGTACTACTACTTGAGGAGATTTAATGGATTTGAAAACTTCATTCAATAAATCTCCTATCTTGCCTGAATATCTTGAAAGTTCCTGTACAGATTCTATTGCTCTTATTGTATGTTCATCTACAGGAAAACTATGAAAATCTTCGTATCTAATGATACCTACTATCTCAGCGAACTCTGGAATGTATCTTTGTAAAATACCAAGTTTCATCATTTCCCTCAAAGTAAAACCTACAGAATCTGTATTTGAACAAATCTCGAGGAAAAACTTATTAACCACATCATTATTTCTAAAGGATTCGTCAATTAAATGGAGGTTATCTGAGACAAGTTCTTGGATAGTATAACTTACAGGTAACTTCCGCCTAGATACTTCCCACATAAGTTCCATAAGTCTGGTTGAATTTTCTAAAAACCATCTATGGTCTTTGACAGAAAGAGTAATATAACCTTTCTCAATTGCGTAATTAGATTTTTCTTCAAAATATATCTTTGAATCAGCCAATTGGCTATCTTTTGAAAGGCTCAAATCAAGTTTTCTAACAAGATGTTCAAATACCATTCTAATCCTTGAAGCAGACGTAAAGTAATCCTCCATAAATCGTCCAAGTGCAGATGTATCTGAGCCATATCCATATTCAGACGCCAATTGTATTTGCATATCCACAGAAAGCACATCCCAAAATGTATTTTTCTTAATATGTAAACTATTTCTTACTCTCCACAGAAAATCTAAACTTTCTATTAGGGATAAATACTCAGTACTATCAATAAACCCTTTATTCTTCGCATCCTCTAACGATTGCACATCCCAATCTTCAAGCGCTAAAAGCCAAAGGATAGCATGATAATCTCTCAATCCCCCTGCATTTTCCTTTATATTCGGTTCTAACGAATATAGGGCATATTGTGGATTTTGATGGGAAAAATCTAACCTTTTTCTAATATGAGAAAGTACCTTCGCCTTAAAATCAGCACTTAAGAAACGTTTTTTCTCTTGTAAATTTTGCAGGAAATAGTTAGTACCTAAGATTTTTCTTATGTGAATATACGAAGTAAAAGTCTTAACGTCCTCTACTATACTCTCCATAATTTCGTTTACCGTTCCCACAGAGATACCTATTTCAAACCCCGAATCCCACAAAATAGAACTGAAGTTCTGAACAAGTAATTCAAGCATTTCCGAATTCACCTGAGAATCGTAAAGAATGCATATATCTAAGTCCGAGTGGGGAGAGACCTCACACCTACCATATCCTCCAAGGGCACACACTGCAAGGTTGTTAACAATGTTTTTATATAAAAGTCCTCTTGGTATTGAATAGTAAAAACAAGCCTCAATTATTATGTCAGAGAGTTCACTCAAATATTTGACAATTGCTCTATTTGATACACCTGTTTTTGTTTTTGAAAAGATATCCTGAGTCCTCTCAGTTCTAAAAGTCTTTATAGTAGAAATAAATTCATCACGGGGTATGCTCTCCTCAGGTTTGCTCACAAGGATTTGGATTAGTTCAGCAATGTTCCTCACATTCCAATACCTTCACTTGAAGATAGGTAGACAGGAAGTTTACTCCAGATTAGGATATCCTTACTCTTAACCCACCCTTTTTCATTTCCAACGCTTCTAACAAGACACCAATCAGACTCCTCCCTTTCTACTAAAAACCTATCACCTTCATACAGTTCAAACCTCGAAGGGGAGTTTTCCGATGGTAAAATATGTGCACTTGTTTTTTCTACCACTACAACACCCTTGGGGTATGGAAATTCTTTTATTATCCCTGAACATATAAATACTGTACCCAAAATTACAAAAACCACACATAAAAAAATAGCATACTTTCTAATAGAGATTGGAAGCCAAGAGATGACTCCAAAAGTAACCCACCCTACTATCCAAAAAAAAGTAGCGATAATCCAAGTTGAAACTTTACTAATTCCATAATGAAATATAAACAAGTATCTCCACCACAATGGTTCTTCAGGTAGTGCGAGTTTCCGCTGGGTTTCATTGAGGACTTTCTCTAAGTTTTCATTTGCCACACTCAAAGATGGATTTAGTTCGAGAGCATATTGATAACAAGCAATAGAATAGCCTTTTTTACCAAGATGGTAAAAGGCATTCCCAAGGTTATAAAAGACAATACTATCCTCTATTCCACCCCGAATAAGTTTTATGTAATTATCAATTGCTACTGAAAAATTCCCTGAGTAATATGCTTCATTAGCAGTTTGAAAAGTCTTTTGGTATATCTCGTTAGCACTAAAATTCCACAAAATTATTAGGCAAAAAGTAAATATCATTTAATAGACTTCCTTAAAGTTTCTATCACTTCTCGAAAAGCGTCTTCTAAACCTTTATCTTCATTAAGAGAAGTTTCTTTTTCCCCTGCATATCTTAGTCTTTCGCATGTTTTCAAAATCTTTCGAACCCTCTCTATTATTTCCACGTTTTGCACACACCTAAATAAAATATCAGAAATTTCATCAGAGGTCATTCCAAGAGGATTTTCTAACCCAAGCATATCTCCAATATACTGTTTTAACCCATTCTCCACGGCTAATGGTGTGGATGTAGTTTTTCTCAGTTCCTCATATTTCTTTAATGCATTCCTATAAGCATTCCTCTTCCTTAACAATGCAGGGTTATTCAATAATGATTGCCTTCTTATTCCTCCAAGGAACATCAAGGAGGATATAAGTGGTGGTACAATTATTAACATAACCTTAGAAGTTATACCTGTTTTCTTTGATGGTTTCAGCCGAGTACTTTCTGTTACTAATGGTAAAAGTTCGGGCTTAGATACATCTAAAGTTTGTGTTTCTAACCTTGGGGCACCACCTGCAGTAATTACTGCGTTATCTGAAGATTGTTTAACTCTTATATTAAATGGCGTCGTTTTCAAAGTGGCATATTGCCCTAATTGAGGATTGAAATAAGCATATTCTATGGAGTCTATCTTAAAATCTCCGCTCTTCATAGGTGATATCGTATACTTAAAAGACTTCTCAATAGCATTCCAAGAATCGGAATTAACAGACTGCACTTCAGGTCCGGAGACATAAGCCCAATCTAATCCTTTAATTTCAGGTGGTTTAACAAATTCAGGATAGCCCTCACCTGTTATAGTTAGGGTTAGATATAGAGGAGTTCCCACCTCTACATCAGTTCCTGAAATATTTGCGGTAATATTAAATTTTCCTACCGCACCGTAGTAATTAGGAGGAGAAGAAGGAAGTGGTCTAACCTCAATTGATATGGGTTCAGTTTCTTTTCGAATTGAATATGATTCAGGCCAACCCCAATTGCCATAATATACAACAGATGCATCCCATACCCAAGGGGAGATTTTGAATGTGCCCACACCTTTAGGGCATATGGGAATCTTATGCTCCATAACCTTATATGGGTAATTATTTATGGTTTCAGTTCGAGTAGAGTGTTCTGCTTTACCCACGAAAAAGTTACTAAGGTCGGGGGGGTCAGGTATGTTACCTGTTGGTGTTCTTATACTAATATCCGACAGGTCGATAATTTTGGCTCTTAGTGTTAGATAAATAATTTCCCCTTGGTATATAAGTTTTTTGGACACTTCACTCTCAACTATCAACGAGTTATCAATAACTGGGGAAACTGAGCGTGGTTGAGTTGAATAAGATTGTGAACTCCTCCTCGGTAATTGCTTCCTTTGCTGAAATGGCGATGGCGTCGGAGGTTGAACTTTAGGAGTAGCACTTTTTGAAACTTTCAACACAACTGGGTCTGAGGTATATTCTTTCCCATCGACCTTAGCCTTAACCTGAATTGTCCATTCTCCTTCCTTGTCTGCAGTTCCCCTAAATCTTCTCTCTTTTGTGGTAACAATTTGAGTTTTCCCAAACATAATCTGAACCTGAGTACTCATCCCAGAATATGTAGGATTCGGGTCTATTCTTACACCTTCTACCGGGATGAATTTAGGCTCCTCTATATTACTCCCATTTATAACGACTAAAACCTCAAACATCTCACCAACGCCGACTTCAACAGGCTCTACACTAACAGAAATAGGTGAATCAGCAGAATAGGAAGGATAAAAAGATAGAACCATAAAAAATAATATTGAAAGTAAAATAACATTATCTATAAACTTATTTTCGACTATACTTTTGAACATCTTCTCAATCACACCATTTTTATAATCTACCACCACTGTTCAGGAAGTTCTATCCTTTCACGTTGATTTAGCATTTCTTTTTGCTCTTGTTTATCCGCCTCTTCAAGAGATTGCAATAGTAGCATTATATTCTTATCGTTCTTGTCCTTGTCATTTTTTTCTCCTTCATCCCGAGACTCGTTGGCTTCTTTATTTTCTTTTTTATCTTCATTTTTGGGTTCACTTATATCTGAATTTTCTCCTTCCTCTGATTTCTCTCCTTCCTCGTTCTGAGATTTTTCTTCCTTATTATCTCCCTGGTTATTGTTGCCATCTTTTGCCTTTATAAGTAATATAAGATGGTGAAGTGCGTTATCAAATTCAAGATTTTTGTAAAGCAAATACTCTCCTACTTTTACTTTTCCTATAGCCCGCACAACGTTAAGGAGTTTACCATCCTTATTAGTCTCAAGATTACTCTCTATAGACAATGACTGAGAATCAGGGTCTACTTCTAAAACTCTCACTCTAAACTTTGAGGAATCAGAAATATCGTAACTAATTTCTTGTTGCGAACCTATTGGAATTTCTTTTTCCTCATCAAAAAAACTCTCAAAATTTCCATTACCAAGTTCCTGAGAAATTAAATTACCTACATTTCCCAAATCTTTCAATATTTCTTGAAGGTTAGTAGTTTTATTTGTTGTATCTTGGGAGTCTAATTTGAGAACAGTAACCTTTGCAGAAATATTTTGTGTAGACGAGATATTGGGACTATTCGTAGAAATAGGAAATTGGAGAGGAGTCTGAACTTGTGCGCTAACAACATCCACTAAGAGGACCAAAATAAAGATTTGAGAAAATAAAACTTTACTTAAAATTGATAAGAACCCTTTTGAAAAACTAATTGTTATCTTTATGCTGTTCATCTTTGTTCTTTTCCTCTAACCGAAGTACATTAGACTTCTGAGCATCAATCCGTACTTCTTTATTCGGCAGTTCAGTAATGGCTTCAACAAAAGTTGAAAAAACTTCCTTCTTTGAATTGTCCTTATTTTCTTGCTTCTCCTGCTCTTTTTCCTTTTC
>CAZZMK010000261.1:0-4848 GCA_964655185.1 uncultured Nitrospirales bacterium
TTAATTCTTAGGTGGATTAAAGTAAGCGATAAATTGCCCTTCTACTAACCCTCCCTTCTTTTCACTAAAAAGTCTGAACTCTCTAACTTCCCTCAAAACTGCCTCTACATCCCTTTGTGCACCTCCTAAGTCCTTACCAAATATACTCAACAGGGGAAACACAACATCTAAAAATAATTTACTCTGAAGTGATACAAAAGCATACCTCGGTGTTTCAGGGTCAACAGGCGGATTTAAATTCTTCAAATAGTTTGAAGAACCATTGTCGAGAACTAAATCAATTATGTTCTTGATTATATCTACATTGTTACACACAACCACAAGGTCATTTACCATTGTAAGATTAATTGGTATCGGAGTAGGAACTGCTATTTTCTTAATCTCAACTTCTCTATGCTTCTCAGGCGTACCTTCCGATGGAACCATTACATCTAAGAAACTTTTTAGACTACTCTCAGAACCTTTTCCAGCCCTTATCAAAATTACAACCGCAGGAAAATCTCCAAGCATACCAGTCATACAAACACCTATTTCATTACCAAACATTCTCATAAAAGAGGTGCCATATTGCAATCCTTGAGCAATTTCTCTCTTATCGCTCAAAGTTTCTTTAACCTGAGGTATTATATTTTTGTCTAAGTAATTTTTATACTCGTTAGTTAACTGGAAGAAGATCGAACCCTGAGTAGAATCTGGCAGAACTTTCAACACACCCATAGGTTGTGCTTCACCAATTATCTCTAAATATTTAGGTTTCTTGGAAGTATCAAATAAACTTCTTACCATTAATCTTTCTTCCGGGAGCAGTGAAAAGCATAAATAAACCGGGTCTTTCTCACCCGTAGCAACTATCTCACTCCACGGACTAATCTTCATTTGTAGTGGAACAGCCTCAGGATACACCTTTAACACATGAGGCAACAGTTTATCTATCATCGGCACCAATTCCCAGTCCTTCATCAAAATAACCCCTTCAGGAACATCTAAAGCAGGCATTTCTGCAGTTCCGTATCTAACTTGAGCAGGTTCAGAAAAAGAAGAAACCACACCCTTAACCATGACGGTAGAACCAACAACTACATAGCCTGCGGTTATTGAATATGCATAAGGTCCGTAACTTATCACTTGAGCACCTTTAACTATTTCTTCCTTAGGTGAATTACCGCTAATCTCGGGAACTTCTACAACCAACTCTTTAAGAGATTCTTCTACCTTCGATTTATCTTTAACGCCAAGAGCAACAGCCCAATTAGGTTGAGTTATATCAGCAATATCAATATCTTTTAGAGTTTTTCCGCTCCCACCGGCCTGAGTCTCACCTTCAGTAGATTCAGCCCCCAATATCTTTACGAGGCTATCCACAGATGGAGAAAAATCAAGATAAAATGCGCAAGGAAGGGCAATATCAAATCCTCTCGCCACTGCGACGTCAATTAAGGTTTTTGCTTCCGGAACCCCCGCAAAAAAGGCAAGCATTGTTACATGCCTCTGAACCCAACCATCCACTTCACTTTCACTATAGAATCGCTTAGCTAATTGAACTAACTTATCCAAGCCCTCAGCAATTGATGGCAAAGCAATACTCACCTGAGCATTAGGTGGAGTCAATTTCAGTAGTTGAGTAGTAACAACATTACCATTAGGTTCAGGTAATTTTAACTCCTTAACTTCCTCCTTAGTAGGTGGTTGTTCAGCGGGCTTTCCACACCCTATCCAACTTAACACAAGAAAAGTAACTAATAAAATGTTCATTAACGAGTAAACTCTTTTTTTCATAGGCTATTCTCCTTTCTTAAGTTTAAAAACCTAAAAGCCTTCAACTTGTTTATTTGACAGATGTAATATCTTTAATGGTTTCACAAATTAATCTGTCTTTTTACGCATAGTTAAAAAATTTCTATATAACATCCTATATTCAGTAGGATAAAAACCAGTAAAATACCTAAATTTTTCTGATAACTGACTTTCTAACCCTATACCTATCCTCTTACCTATATTAGCCAAACTCATATTTGAATTTCTTAGATACTTTGCACATACTTCAATCTGATAATATCCTTTCAGCCTTTCGAAACTAACCCCTACTTTCCTTCTAAGCCAATGACTGAGAGCAGACCCATTCATCCCCAACTCCCCTGCAACATCTTCTAAGTGTGGATTTGTCCATAATAAATCCTGCATTTTTTCTAATATAATCCCAAATCGTTCAAGATCTTTTTCTTTTAATCTGTTATCAACTCCCATATTAGAACGAAGTAATTTTCTAACAATCCCGTTAATAAACACCTTCAGCGAAGAATCCTCACATAATTCAGCAAGTAGCAATTTAAGATTGAAATTAGATAGTTCTTCTACATTGGATACCCTATGCTTCAAAAACTTATCGAACATTATGACCTCAATCCACGAACATAACAAGTGAATTGATTCAATCTTCCCATTTGAACAATTCCAAAGTTCTTCTCCCTTCCCATACAAGACCATCCGTAGCAAATTGGGATTTTTAAACGTGATGCCATACCATAAAAAATCACTTCTAATCACATCAAAAGGAATATGCGTGTAATCTAATATGCTGTCTCGTGGTGAGCCTAAGAACTCCTTAATAGATTCTATTCCGTCCTCATCTTTCTCTATTTTTTTCTCATCATCTTTTTCATCAAGTGCTTCTAAAAGTTCTTTTATTTTTAAAAGACGCTCTTTCCATATACTTCTATTCCCCTCTTCTCTTGATTGAGTAGACAGACTTGGTAACTTTAATACATCTTCTGACTCTTCATCCGAACTTATCAAAATAGGTCCTGCTACTAAAACACAATTGTATTTTTCGAAATCCTTTAAATTAACCTCCAAAATCCCAACTGTATATCCCTTACCGCATCTTAATCTAACAGGAGTCCTAAATTTTTCGGCAAGCGTTAACCACCTATTCAATTCATCTCTGCAATCACACTCAGTATACTCATTCTCATTTACATTACATATTGAGAAATTGCCTCCAGAGAATAATAACGCAGATTTGCTATTCGCCCTTGAAACTAAGTAGAACCTAAGTGGCATACCACTAATTAAAGCAAGCCTATTTATTAGGTCCCCCAAATGCTTATACCTCTCCCTGAACTTCCTTAACTCAAATTCAAAATGGGCGTCGGGACTTTCTGAGTCGAAATGCATACTTGTATATCTCTACCTGAAAAGATATTAGTTACAAGTGATTTTATTTTCTCTATATGATTATTATTCTCACTGATGTGCCCTAACACTACTACTCGCAAATTTTCGTCCATAACATTCTTTAATAATTCAACCATCTGGAAATTAGATAAATGCCCATAGTTACTTTTAATTCTTTGCTTTATCTGAAATGGGTATGGTCCCGCCATTAGCATCTCCGGACAATAATTAGACTCTACCACAACTCCTCTACAGCCTTTAAGTTTAGCAATCATTAGTTTTGAGGGGTAACCGCAATCTGTAGCAAAACCCAACTTACATCCATCCTTCTCAAAGACATAGTTCACTGGTTCATTAGCATCATGTGTAACTGAATAAACACTTATCCTAAAAGGCCCAAAAGAAATTGTATCTCCTCCTTCTACAATTTCAATTAAATCCCTTCGATCTATCATTTCTTCTACAACTTTATATGTTCCTCTCGTTAAAAAAACTGGCACAGGATGACGTTGTAAAAATCTCTTGAGCCCAACTATATGGTCTGTATGTTCGTGAGTTATGAAAATAGCACCAATTTCATCAAGAGACCTACCTATATTTTCTATCCTCTGCTTTAAATTATTGTAACTAAACCCACAATCCAATAAAACCGCATAACCACAGGACTCAATATAGGTGGAATTACCTGAGCTACCGCTCCCTAACACTGAAAAATTCATCATCGAAAATGACAACTCCACTTACAAGGTTCTATACTATAACAACATCAAATTTAACTCTCTTCATGAAACTTTAAATTATACTACAATTCTTTTTAATAGGACTGAGTAATATGAGATTTGTAGATTCACACTGTCATTTAGAAGCACAAGAATTTGAACACGACTTGGTAAATGTAATCGAGGACGGAGTAAACTCTGGAATTGTAAAATTCATAACTTCTGCGGTATATCCTGAACAATGGAATAAATCCATCGAACTCTCATCTATCTATAACCAAGTAGAAAGCACTATCGGCGTCCATCCTTGGTATGCGAAGGTAGAACACTTTACTAAATTAGATGAACTACCCATGATTATTCACAAATATAAAATTGTTGCCATTGGCGAAATTGGATTAGACAGAAAAATTGAAAATCCACCCTTTGAACTACAAGAGGCTATTTTTGAAAAACAACTAAAAATAGCAAAAGAAATTAACATTCCGGTAGTAATACATTGCAGAGGAGCTTTCCCTGATTTAATTCGTATAGTAAAGAAGGTAGGACTACCTCAAAAAGGAGGTTTAATCCACGCATATAAAGGAAGCGTGGAAATTACCAAACAACTTTTACCTCTCGGTTTTTATTTTTCTTTTGGCTGTGCACTAACCTATCCACATTCATACAAAAGAGCAAATGTAATTAATATGGTCTACCCGGAAAAAATCCTGGTAGAAACTGATAGCCCGGATATACCCCCTGCAGGA
Organism: uncultured Nitrospirales bacterium; assembly: GCA_964655185.1. Taxonomy (GTDB): domain Bacteria; phylum Hydrogenedentota; class Hydrogenedentia; order Hydrogenedentales; family Hydrogenedentaceae; genus Hydrogenedens. Next base: position 4,643 of record CAZZMK010000261.1, read on the forward strand.
AATACAAACAAAAGAAATGTACCTTCCAATATCCGCCTTGTAGTAAATGAACTGTCAAAATATCTCAATAAAACTGAGGAAGAAATAGCCGAAAAAACTACTCAAAATGCAATATCTCTGTTTTCTCTTGATATATAACAAATTTAGCACTTAATTATATTTTACCTCAAAATAAAGTTCAAATAAGCCTTTATTTCCAGAAAGGA
>CAZZMK010000262.1:0-4864 GCA_964655185.1 uncultured Nitrospirales bacterium
CCCTTAAAGGGAAAATCCCAATTTATTCCTATCGGTGCAAACCCCGCTCCACCGTTCCAGTTGCTCGTTGCCGAGGCATCTATGTCTTGCGTCAACTCATACTCACCATCCAACGGATATGCAGGGTCATTTCCTATCTTCTGCAACTCCTCAATGCTACTTATCGGTATTACTCCATAACATAATGAATGTATCAACATAATAAACCCAAACAATAACATCACTACCAAAAACTTACTCAAACCCGCTCGCAATTTATAAAAAGAAATTTCAAAAGATATACAGCCAAATATTCTGATTTGTGAAAAAACATCTGCTGACATATCTCAATCTCCCTTTTATTGTTAGCTTGTACTTTTTATACCTTCTCATATGCCTATTACATCTACTCGTCCACACAAAATACTTCGGGATAAAAACAAAGAAAAGCCAAATGCATGCACACACTCTCTACCTCACAAAACAACCTATCCGGAGAAGAATTCATACCCCCATCCTCCTCTCCCTCGAAGTGCCAACTTTGCTTATTCAGCCCTCACTTAATTAACCTGAACTATATCACAAGTCCAAATATGTTAAGTGCCGGATAAATAACGAAACGCTGACACTCCAAATTTATTCTTACTAACCCATCTTCAAACTATCCCTTTCATTAATTTCTTAATCCTCAACTCCTCAAATTCAAGACTAAAACAATTATTCTATATTAACTCTACCATACTTTTTCCCAAAATTCAATTATTTTAAACTTTTTCTTATAATTATCATGAACATAAAAAAGCAACAGCACATTTAAAATACTTGTCTGTTGGGCTATTCAAAGTATACATTTAAGTGAGTGCTAAAATTGAACAAAACGAAAATGGGGGCACATAAAAAGTAGCAGTTCAAAAATAACTATAGAGAAATATAATGAATAGTTTATACAATATCTACCATTGGTAGGTAAAAATCGCTCATTTCTCTCTGGATGCAAAGAGTTACCTCATAGGTTAAACTTTAAGCATATCTACTTCAAATTAGACCTTTCCCAGCACCCACTTAAAAATCTCCAAATATCTCTTTGCATTCTCGATACGGGAAAAGTGTTTAACCACATACTCTCTACCATTTTTGCCTAATTCGGCACGCAAGTTTGAATCTTTTGCGAGTTTCAATATAGCATCCGCAAACTCATTTGCATTTTCAGGTTCAACACAAATACCCGCCTTTGAGTCCTCTAATATCTCCCTTGCTTGCCCCTCCACCCCCAACACTATAGGCTTTTCGCAAGCCATTATCTCGAACATTTTTGATGGGATATTATATAAAAATACCTTTCTACGCTTCAGTGGCACCACAAAGATATCGCCTGCACCGTACCACTCAGGCATCTCTGCCTTCCTAACCGGCGGATAGAACTCCACATTACTTAGTCCCCATTCTTTTGCTATCCCTATCAGTCTTTCTTTATCTGCACCTGCACCTACGAATACAAACTTTAATTTCTCTTCTCCTTTAAGAACCATAGCAGACTTCAAAATTACATCCAACCCTTGCGATAGTCCCATAGTTCCTATATACATCACAATTACATCGTCATCTTTCCAGCCTTTTTCCTCCCTTACCTTGCTCCTTCTACCCAATGGCTTAAAAAAGTTCTCATCTATTCCGTTAGGAATAGTAAAAATTTTTTCCTTCCCGAATCCACGCTCAGAAATCTCTCGCGACATCGCCGGGGCGATAGTAACGATAGCCTCTGCTCTTCTATACAAAAATGCTTCCAGTTTGTATAAGAGCCATATTATGAATCGATTCTTTATTACACCTAAATCTACAATCTGAGCAGGCCAGAGGTCTCGAATTTCGAGCACAAATGGTACCCGCTTGAAAAGAGATACTATATACCCTGCAAGCCCACATAGCATTTGAGGCGAGGTAGCCACAACAACATCGCATTTCCCTGCTACAAATATTGCTACAAGCATTGAGGACAGCATAAAGGTAAGGAAAGCAAAACTCCGCTTAACCACACCTCTATTGGGCGTAGCATAGAGCCACCCCCTCAAAACCTTTATCCCATCCATTTCCTCCCTCACTAACAACTTGCCTCGGTATTCTGGTGGGACTATGCCATCGGGATGATTTGGCAAGCCACATACTACCACAACCTCATGCCCCTCCTGAACCCATACCTTTGCGTGTTCGTATGTCCTGGCAGATGGCGCCCCCATCTCAGGAGGAAAATACTGACATAAAAATAGTATCTTCATAATCAATTTATCCTGCCAATATCCACTATCTTGTATACACTCCAATCAACCTTATCCGTTCATATTTTGATATAATAAACCTCGAAACCGCACATATCCAACCCAGGAGGAATGCGTGCTATGCCTCTCTTCTATTACGAATGCAAGGAATGCAAAAAAACGACAGAAATTCTGGTTAAATCTACAAATGAAAAGGTAACCTGTCCTAACTGTGGTTCCAAAAAAATGGAGAAAATGCTAAGCCACTTCGCACCTCACGGTACAAGTCATAGAAAGAGAAAATTCGTAGGCACGATAGACGATACCTGCACCTCCTGTGAATCTAACACATCAAGCGGATGCGGATGTAGTTGGTGCAGGACATTCAAAGATTAATCTACCAAATTTATGAACAGATGAAATCCCATTCCTATTGTCGTTTCGAAAGTATTTCTGCTTCGTATTTTTTCACTTCACTCATCCATTCAGTATCAAGAGGCACATTGTTCTTATAGCAATAGTAATCCCAAACAGCACCCCACGGCAAAATTTTTGAACTTTCAAGCAAAGCAAGTCTACTTGAAAAATCTCCTTCCTGCTCGTAAGTCCTAAGTTTCTCAATCGGGTCTAACATAGCCTTTAGCAATGCTTTCAAAACAGACCGCATCCCAATTACCCATGCAGATATGCGATTTATGCTCGCATCAAAGAAATCAAGACCAATATGCACCCTTGGCAAATACGCTCCTCGCACTATCTCCTCCATCAAAATCTGGACATCATCATTCACTATTACCACGTGGTCGCTATCCCATCTAACACCTCTACTAATATGCAACAAAATCTCTGGCACATAAAGAAGCACTGCTGATATCTTATCCGCCACGAGTTCCGTCGGATGGAAATGCCCCATATCGAGACAAAGCAAAATCTTCCTATCCACTGCATAACCTAAGTAGAACTCGTGCGAACCTACCACATAACACTCAGAACCTATACCAAACAACTTGCTTTCAACAGAATCCTTGTTCCACTTTGTATCAATCGGTTCCGAGAGAATTATATCAAGCGACTCTTTCAGCCTTTCTCGAGGCGATTTTCTATCTACGGGCAAATCTTTATACCCATCAGGAATCCATATATTAGTCACAGTGGGGTTATTCAATTCCCTGCCGAAATACTCCCCTATTTTTCTGCAGGCGATACAATGCCTTATCCAAAAATCACGCACTGCCTTGTCCTTATGCGATAGCGTAAAACCTGAATCAGCCAGAGGATGCGCGAAGCAGGTAGGATTGAAATCTATTCCTAGCCCTTTCTCCTTAGCCCAATCCAGCCACCTACTAAAATGCTCAGGCAAAAGTTCATCTCGCTCTACCTTCTTGCCACCCGTCTCCGCATACATAGCATGCAAATTTATCCTGTGCTTCCCAGGTATTAGAGATAGCGCCTTCTCCATATCTTGCCTGAGTTCATCCGCATTTCGAGCCTTGCCTGGATAATTACCTGTAGCCTGAATTCCACCCGAACTTTGCGATTCTGTATGTTCAAAACCTCCAACATCATCACCCTGCCAGCAGTGCATAGATACCGCCACCTGCGCGAACTCTTTTATCACCGCATCAGTATCCACACCAAGTTCAGCATATTTCTCCCTTGCTAAACTATACATCTTTTCAACATTGCTCTCATTCATATCACAACTCCTTAGTTAAAAATCCTGCTTCAATCTCAATAGAATATATCAGAATCAAAATCCTTTTTCCCACTCTTTTCACTACTTAATAAAAGTATCCTCCCTCGAAGAAATAACATACATTAAACTCAAATCAAAAAAGAAAAACTAATATAAATTCTAATCTAAATAGCCCAAATTTCTTAAGGTTTCCTGTGCCTCCTCGGGAATATCACCTCCCCGAGGTCTGACTTCCTTCTTAACCTCCACAGGATAATATTGAACCCAAAAATAGCATTTTGGAGACTTTTTCCTCCCTCCCCAAATATCACGTTCTTTCGTAATATTCGAATCCTCAGAAGAAAAAGTAAAACATAATTGATTATTTACCCGAATCGGCTTATACTCCTCAGGATAATCCAACTCTTCAAATTTATTAATAAATATGGATATTTCACTCTGTGGCTCTATAGGGATAACTTGAACTACTGATATATCGGAACCTTCCTTCCTTGGAACTATAACCTCTATCTCTAAAATAGTCGGATCTGTTCTATCATCCGAAGTTCTCGCATAGCACCGCTTGGAATCAATACTTGAAATTGGCACATTCGACTTAATTCTAATCGAATCAGACCAAAAGTTAAAATCATTTTGAAAACATATCCACCAACCTTCTTTTTTTAGTCCAAATTGAAGATCAAATATTTCTTTCATTTCTTTATATACCTCGTGCTCCTTATCCTTTAAATTTACATACTCATATCTATCCCTACTTAAGTCGAACAATGCTACCTTTCCAACCTTAACATCCTCCATAAACTTATAATTATCTTTTATAACTGCCTTCATTTCTTTTGCTGAAGTTGTAGAGAAAATGAAATCTCGGTTTAATTTCTTGCCTTCAATAATGTTCATCAGTGAGATTCCATCCAGTGAGATAGAACCTTCACAATTA
>CAZZMK010000263.1:0-2962 GCA_964655185.1 uncultured Nitrospirales bacterium
TGATTTTTTTTCTGACCTTATCTGGTATAAAAAAATTAGCAACGCAGGGATGATTAAAATTAAAACATACGGATATGTAAAGAAAAAGCCTTGTCTACCCATTCTTTTCTATACCACCTCGGTTTGCCTCTTTCTGTCCCTCTAAATTCTCTCCAAGCACGGGGCGAGAAGTCTTCTCAACAAAATCCCATACAACATTAAAACTTTCTTCCATCTGCTCCAAAGTAGGCTCAAGTTTAGCAAACTTGACCCTATCACAATGCTTTAAAAACGGTATTAATGAGCTTTGATGTTCTGATGGAAAGTCTCTATTTTTTAGCGCAGTTTCTATAAACTCTTGCGTAGTTAATTCAGGTGCCCTAATACCAAAACGGTCTTCAATATAATAACGCAAAATCCAACTTAACTGGATATAGTAAGGCTCATAAAGTCCTTGAGAAGGGAGGTCTTTTGCCTTCAATTCTCTCAATCTTCGAAGCGCTTTTTCCCAAGGCAATTCAACTTCAATAGGTGCTTCTGGCTTAGAATAAAGATATCTATATAAGAGGTACCCAACTCCAATCAGAATAATTCCTATAAGACCACCCAATGCTATCAATTTCAAGTAATAGTACCACGGATTCTTAATCTTCGGTTCAAAAATATCTTCTATCATTTTCATATTAGATATCTCATCCTGCGTAGGCTCACGAACATTTAAAATAAACCCCGATGTTCTAAATTCTCTCCCGTCATTTGTCTTAACTAAGGCTGGAGGGATAAAGTAAATACCCGCCTTCAATGGGTCAATATACCAGTGCACTAAACATTCACCATTACTTTGGTCCTTATTCTTTTGCTCCACAACTATATTTTCTTTCTCTTTTTCGGGGAATTCCCAATCTGGGCAAATAATGTTGTGGTCTTTAGAAATAACCTTTACAATATACTCAGAAGTTTTTAGCCAAGGAATCTCAACACCCCTCACATCAATATTTATTTCTACCTGTGCTATTAGAGATATCAACACTGCAAATATTGGCATATTAATCTTGCCCTACCTGTTTATTTTTCTCTCCCTCGCCCTAAAAAACTTATACAATTCATCAATATAGGAGCCATCCGTTTGTATAGTTATAGAATCTGCTCCACATTGCACAATAGTTTTCTTTTTTCTCTCAAACTCTTTAAGAGCAAATTGAGCAAATTCCTCCCTTAAAAATTTATTGGAAGTATCTATCACCATTTCCTCCCCTGACTCCGAATCAACAACTTTAACAAGCCCAACATTAGGAAGTTCTTTCTCTCTCGGGTCTACAATCAAGCAGGCTATCACATCATGTTTTCGAGCAAGTAGTTTAAGATTTTTTTCAAAACCTGAATCTTGGAAGTCTGAAATAACAAGGACTATCGCTTTTCTCTTCAAAATCTTATTCGCAAATTCTAATGCTGTGGCTATATTAGTTTTTCGACTACGAGGTTGATGATATAAGACTTCTCTAATAACCCTCAAAGCATGTTGTCTGCCTTTCCGTGGCGGTAGAAACAATTCTACCTCGTCAGTAAACACCACTAATCCAACCTTATCATTGTTCTGAATAGCAGAAAAGGCAAGTACCGCACTAACCTCTGCTGAAAGTTCAATTTTTAGTTGTTTCACGGAGCCAAATCTCTGTGAACCACTGGCGTCAACCATAATTAATAGAGTTAGTTCTCTTTCTTCTGTAAGAACTTTCACATGTGGTATCCCTGTCCTGGCGGTAACATTCCAATCTATGGTTCTTACATCATCACCAGGCACATATTCCCTTACTTCTTTAAATTCCACACCCTGACCCCTGAATACGCTCTCATATCTGCCCGCCAAAAGTTCATTCACCAACTTTGAAGTATAAATTTGGATTCTCCTAACCTTTGCTAACATTTCAGAGGTAAGCATACTATGAAGTTCCTATATTAGAATTTATTACGGAACTGGTATATTATCAAGGATTTTTCTAACTATATCATCACTGGTAATATTTTCTGCTTCCGCTTCGTAAGAAACTTTTATTCTGTGTCTCAATACGTCCGGAGCCATCGTCTTGACATCATGGGGGAAAACATTGCCTTCACCTTGCAGAAATGCCACCGCTCTTGCTGTCTGCTGAAGATAAAGGGAAGCCCGCGGAGAAGCACCATATTCTATTAAATGTGAGATGTTTAATCCATATGCATCTGGGTAGCGAGTAGCATACACAATGTCTACAATATAATTCTTTATCTTCTCATCCACATAAATCTGGTTAACCACTTCTCTCATTTCTAACACATTTTCCTTAGTCAATATTGGGGAGATTTCAGGAGCATGAAGTAAATCAATCCTATCTAATATTGCTTTTTCCTCCACTTTTGTGGGCTCACTTACTCGCAATTTCAACATAAATCTATCAACCTGAGCCTCAGGGAGAGGATAAGTTCCTTCCTGTTCGATAGGATTTTGAGTAGCAAGAACCATAAATGGCTCTTCTAACTTATAAGTACTCTCCCCAATCGTAACCTGACGTTCTTGCATGGCTTCTAAAAGAGCACTCTGAACTTTAGCAGGCGCTCGATTTATTTCATCTGCCAATATGATATTCCCAAAAATAGGGCCTTTCTTAGTAGTGAACTCTCCTGTTTTAGGGTTATAAACAAGAGTACCGATGAGGTCTGCTGGAAGTAAGTCAGGGGTAAATTGTATTCGCTTGAATGTACAGTTAAGCGTTTTCGCAAGAGTATTCACCGCAGTAGTTTTGGCTAATCCTGGTACACCTTCAATTAATACATGACCATTTGCAAGTAAGCCAATTAACATTCGCTCAATCATATATTCCTGACCTACTATTACCTTTGAAATCTCCTGCCTAACCTTATTAACTAAATCAGCATACCTCTCTACCTTTGCTCTAATAGCCTGAACACTCAAAGACATAAAACCATCTCCTTTAAATTTGTTTACTGT
>CAZZMK010000264.1:0-2713 GCA_964655185.1 uncultured Nitrospirales bacterium
GCGCAATCTTCAATTAAAATTAAGTCGGTCTCTTTTGAAATCTCGGAGATTTGTTTTACATAACACGGGTTCCCAAATGTGTGTAATGCTAATATGGCTTTCGTTTTATTTGTCATCTTCTTTTTTAGGTCATTTATGCTCATATTTAAGGTGTTAGGCTCGATATCAACAAAGATAGGTTTTAATCCTGCGGATTTTATTATTTCCACAATTGCTTTAAGGGTTAATGCAGGAACGAGAATTTCATCTCCGATTTTCAATATTTTGCTTGACAAAAAATAGTTAAGAGTAAGATTAAAACCAACTCTCCCCGAAGAGACCGCTACAGCATATTTCCTGTTAAAATATTCAGCAAATTCTGTTTCCCATCTACCTACTAAGGAATCATTATTAAGAAGCGCTTCGGCAGGATTTTCAACTAAGTTGGCTTCAGAAGGTAAAATATTTATCCATCTTCGTGGTATCATTTTCAATTCCTAAATTAGGGAAGTATAAAATGTATTGTGGAGTTAAAAAGATGTCAAATTCATCCATTTGGCTTCAGTTCCTTGGGATACTCCTATTAATTATCTTAACCTTGTATGGTATATTTACATTTCATAATGAGAGTTGGGATAAGTTTTTGGAGATATTATACACTAAAAAAAGAGTTTTTTTATTAGTATTGGGTCTACGGATTTTAGATTGGATTTTGGACTATGGTGTATGGAGATTTTTATTGTCTTTATATAGAGTTTCTGTGTCAATCCTTAATTCAATATTGATTTACTTAACTCAAGGTGCGGGTATTTTAGTGCCTGTTCAGTTGGGACGAGTTGTGAGGGGGTATGTATTATCAAAAAAATTGGGCTTACCGCTTGATTTGTCGTTAATTGTGGAAGGCTACATGTTATTACTCGTATTCAATGGAGCGTTTTTTGCTTTTTTCGTATTTCTGGGGATTTATGCGAATATGAGAGTGATTGTGTGGATGGTAGCATTTTTTATTTTGAGTATAGAATGGTTTGTACTTAAGTATGGAGAGAGTATTTTGAGAAGATGGTTCATCAGTATCCCTAAAATTAAGAGTGGCTATGTAACTTATATAATATTATCTTTAGTTTGTGGGTTAGGATGGGCTATAAACGGTTTAATTTTTTATTATTTACTACAGAATGGCAAAGTAAATTTGTCTTTTGCTGAAACTCAGTTGATATTACTTGGGAGCATATTCATAAGTATTATTAGTGGCATTCCTGGAGGTATAGGAATTTTAGAGATGTTGCTTGGTGTTTCACTTCATTGGTTAGATGTGGATACACCTGAGATAATTGTAGTTGTAGGTGCATTTAGATTAATTACTATAGGTTTGTGGATTCCCATAGGGTGGGTTGCTCTTGTTTTGTTAGGTTTTAAGAAAGTTTATAAAAGTTTGAGAGATATGGAAGAGAGTAGATGAGTTCTTTTTGGAGAAATATTATTAAACTTCCTACTTTAGGTAGGGCGTGGGTTTCAAGTATGGTCTTAAGAAAAAATAAGCCAGTTTTTGCTGAGTGGAATATAACTTTTAGATGTCCGTTTAGATGCAAGTATTGTGGAGCGAGTGAAGTAAGTAGTGTAAGGGAATTAGGCACGGAAGAAGTTAAGACGGTATTAGAGGGGATTTATAGGGCAGGAGTAAGGTGGATAACTTTTGGTGGTGGAGAACCTCTTGTTAGGTCTGACATAGGTGAAATCCTTGTCTATGCTAAAAAACTCGGTTTTAGTGTGTATTTGAGTACTACGGGGGTGTTTTTAGAAAAAATGGATAATGTAGAGAAGTATGTAGACCATATAAATTTAAGTTTTGATGGTCCTGAGAAGGTTCATGACGAGATAAGAGGAGAAGGCTCTTATAAAAAGTTAATGAGTGTCGTTGAGTTTTGTAGAGAGAAGAAAATTTCTGTTTCATTTCTGTGTGTGATATCAAAATGTAATTTAGAATCTATAGATTTTGTGATTGCTAAAGCGAAGGAGTTGAAAATACCTGTGATGTTTCAGCCTGCAACACTTCATTTAGACTCCTCTAATTTACCAAATCCAATCGCACCGCCTGTAACTGAGTATAGAAAAGTTATGGAAAGGATTATTGAGGCAAAGAAGAAGGGAGAATGGATTAGAAATTCTCTTTCAGGCCTAAAATATCTTGCTAATTGGCCTGAACCTGCACCGATATGGTGTCCTGCTGGCAGATTAACAATTACAATTGAGCCTGACGGAACTATTTTTTCTTGCCATTTGTATGAGTTTCCCAAAGTCCAAGGAACAAAATCAATTTGCGCTGAAACTAACGATTTGAGAGATGTTTTTAGAGAATTAGTTATTCCTACTTCTTGCAATAGGTGTTGGTGTGCGCCTTTGGTTGAACTATCTTTGTTATGGAATCTTGACATTTCCGCATTGATGAATGTTTTTTGGTTATAATTTTCCCAATTTTAGGTAAAGGTTATGCTTATATTAGGAATTAGTGAAGATTTTTTTGATTCAGGTATTACCATTTGTAATGATAGTGAAATTCTGTTCATGTCTAATGAGGAAAGGTATACCAGAAGGAAGAATGAAGGAGGGTTTCCTTACCTCTCGTTAGAGGCAGGGCTAAAATATTTGGGAATTAGTTTGAGGGATATTGAAGCAGTTTGTGTATCGGGTTTTTTTACTCCTTTTCCCGTCTTTAGGTTATTCCCGAGTGTTCATA
>CAZZMK010000265.1:0-13934 GCA_964655185.1 uncultured Nitrospirales bacterium
TAAATGTAGCAGAGAAACTTTTGGCTAACACCGACTGGATAATAAAGGAGAATAAAAAAGACCTTGAAAACGCTAAAGCCCAAGGGCAAACCTCTGCTTTTATAGATAGATTAGAGTTAAATCCTAAAAGAATTAAAGATATGGCAGAAAGTGTAAAAGTAGTTGCTAACTTGCCTGACCCTGTTGGAAAAATTGAAGACCAATACATTCACCCTAATGGACTCAAGATAGCCCGAATACGGCAACCCATAGGTGTAGTAGGCATTATTTATGAAAGTAGACCAAATGTCACTATTGATGCAGCTTCGTTATGTTTGAAATCTGCGAATGCCTGTATATTAAGAGGTGGGTCCGAGGCTATTCACTCTAATCTCGCTCTTGTGAAAATTTTCAACGAAGCGGTAGCAGAAGTAGGAATTCCTGAAAATGCTGTGCAAATGATATCTACCACAGACCGTTCAGCAGTCGGAGAGATGTTAAAACTTGACCAATATATCGATGTGATAATCCCAAGAGGTGGAAAAGGTCTAATTGCGCGTATATATGAAGAGTCTCGCATACCCGTTATTGCACATCTTGATGGTGTATGCCATACATACCTCCACGCAGATGCAGACCTGGATATGGCATTAAAAATAGTACTAAATGCAAAGTTGCAAAGACCGGGTGTTTGTAACGCTATGGAAACGCTTCTTGTTCATGAGGCTTGTGCACCGATGTTACTTCCACCCATTGCCAAGGCTCTTGTAGATGGAGGGTGCGAATTAAGAGGGTGCCCACGAACGCAAATGATTATTGAGTGCAAACCTGCAACTGAAGAAGATTGGTATACAGAATATTTAGATAAAATATTGTCAATTAAAATAGTCTCATCGGTTGATGAGGCTATAGAGCATATAAATCACTATGGCTCTCATCATTCAGATGCTATTGTTACTAATGATTATACAGTTGCTGAAAAATTTCTCGATGAGGTAGACAGCGCTACTGTATACGTGAATGCTTCTACAAGGTTTACCGATGGCTACGAATTTGGAATGGGCGCAGAGATAGGCATTAGTACTAACAAACTACACTGGCGGGGTCCTATGGCTCTTGAAGGATTAACTACTTTTAAGTTTATTATTAGAGGTAATGGACAAATCCGACAATAAAAAGTTAAATATCGGCTTATATGGAGGCACTTTTGACCCAGTTCATAATGTGCATCTGGAGTTAGCAGAAGTAGCCCTCCGAACAGCAAATCTGAACAAGGTAATATTTGTTCCTGCAGGTATTCCTCCACATAAGTATAAAGTTTATGCAGACTCTCTACACAGGTACAATATGCTTACCCTTGCTCTAAAAGATAAACCGTATTTTGAAATATCAAAATACGAAATAGAAAAGCCTGAGCCATCTTATAGTGTTTATACTATAAAATATTTCAAGAATATCTATCCATCCGCTAATATAAACTTGATATTGGGATACGATTCGCTAATTGATGTTCCAAATTGGTTTCATTCGGATGAGGTAATAAAAATAGTGGATAGGTTTCTTGTGGCTTCAAGACATGTCTCAAATAGTGCAACCAATAGTTTGCCAGAGATATTGACTAAGAAAGTTTTGTTCTTGCCATTTGAACCAAAAGATATCGCTTCTCACTATATTAGAGAATTAGTAAGAGATGGAAAACCTATTACTGGATTAGTTCCACCTGAGGTGGAAAGGTATATATATGAAAACAAACTATACCGAGATTGATGAAATTATATATAAGTACGAGCGGTATACTAAGGAAATAGCAAAATGGCTAACCCATTCTAAGGTGCAACACAGTATTTCTACTGCCTCTTACGCTTCGTACATAGCAAAGAAGATAGAGAAACCACACTTAGAACATAAGGTAGTTATAGCAGGATTGCTACACGACCTTTGTAGAGAATTACCCCCGTATGAGATGTTGAGAAGAGCAGAAGAATTGGATATACCTATCGACGATTTTGCAAAGCATAATCCTATTCTTTTGCACGGTCCTTTGTCTGCGGAAGTAGCAAAGCAGATTTTTACAGAGTTAGATGAAGAAATTTATGAAGCCATTTATTGGCATACAACCGGGAAGGCAGGATTGAAATTAACAGGCTTAATCCTATATCTTGCGGACTTCTCAGAGCCTTTGAGGAAATACCCGCAAGCAGAGGTTGCAAGGGATATTTTAGATACCCAAGGCTTTCAAAAAGCATTAATTTATACTGTTGAGCAACGACTCTCTCTCAAAAAACATTCTGCTTTACCCCAAACTGTAGAGTTTTTAACCTGGGTAAAGAAGGAGGCACTCCTTAGTTAATATGGAAAGAGATACTTTTCATATTCTTGCCCCTTATTACGACAGAATTATGACCCGCGTAAGGTACGATAAATGGGAGAAAACCCTTTTGGGACTTTCCCAACTTCTGACTAATAGGGGGTTAGCCATAAAATACTTAGATGTAGCGTGCGGAACAGGGACACTTATTCAAAAACTTTCGAAGCATGGCTGGAATTCTGTAGGAATAGATATTTCTCCTTCTATGCTTAATGTTGCTACTCATAATTGTCCCTATGCCAAATTCGTCGTAGCAGATATGCGGAATCTTCCTTTTTCTCAAAATTTTAATATACTTTCTTGCCTTTTTGATTCCATTAACTTTATTCTCGATGAGAAGGAAGTATTCCAAGCGTTAAGTTCGATGAAATCAGTCCTTCTACCAGGGGGATTTCTCTACTTTGACTGTGTTACTGAACAAATGGTGAAGTTGTATTACCATGAGAAAGAGTGGAAAGAAAACTATAAGGAGTTTAAAACCGTTTGGAGGTCTGTCTACGATGAAAACTCAAGAATAGCCACTTTGAATATACTTATCAAAGGGATTGGTTGGACTAATGTTTATCAGAAAATCCATCCAGTAGAATTATTTCTTGATGCTATTAGGTCAGCAGGTTTGACGCTACTTGCCTATGGAGATTCAAATAATTGGGGAAGAATTGATAACAAAACCGTTAGAGTAGATTTTGTTTGCGCATATCAGCCTGATGAATCTATAATTGAACATTTTTCTTCGGTAAAAAATAAGATCTTCTCTGAATGACTACGGAGGCCTATTAATCTAAAATTCTCTTAATCTAAAGGTGTTTGCCAGTAAGGAGAAGGTTTTCTTTGCGACTTCATAATCTCATTCAGTTCTTTTACCTTGTCTAGGTATTCATTTGCGAGATTTTTTTCCTCGGAGGGGTCTTCTATTATATTGTATAGTTCCAATGGTTCACCGTATTTCTTTAGAATAACTTTCCATTCACCTAATCTCATAGCCTGCTGGAAACCGCCTTCGTAAAATTCCCAATATAATGGTTTGTTATAAAATTTTTGGGCTATTACCTCCTCATTTCCTAATAGTAAAGGAGCAAAAGAAACTCCATCTATATCGCTCGGCGGAGTAATACCTGCAAGTTCAGCGAATGTCGGTAAAATATCCCAAAACGCTACAGGGACAGAACACTTTTTACCTGCCTCTACCTTGTTTTTCCACCTTATAATGAAAGGTACTCTAATTCCACCTTCGTGCAATGACCTTTTATACCCCTTGAAAGGTCCAGCACTCTTAAAAAATACAGGGTCTGCACCTCCCTCTTTGTGGGGCCCATTATCGCTCGAGAAAAAGATTAAAGTATTTTCATCGATTCCAAGTTCATCGAGAAGGTTTAATATCTTTCCTACTGAGTCATCAAGTCTTGTAATCATTGCAGCATGATTTTTCTGAGGTTGTGGCCAAGGTCTATCTGAGTAAGGCTCATCAGATGGAACTTCCATCCCATTTCCCTTTGCTCTACCTAATTCGTTATTTGCATGTGGAATGGTAAAGGATAAATATAAGAAGAAATTATTCGATTTGTTTCTTCTTATGAAATCTAAGGCTTCCTTAGTAAGCAAGTCGTGACTATACTGAGTACATTGCTCGCATACCCCAGGGATTTGCGAGGGAATGTTACCTTCTATTTTTTCCCTTTGAGTATTTCTCCACAAATAATCCGGGTAATAGTTATGGGCATGTGTTTGATTTAAGTACCCATAAAATTCATCAAACCCTTGAAGGTTTGGAATCCCGGAAGTTTCAGGCTCACCTAACCCCCACTTTCCTATTAATCCTGTTACATATCCTGCTTTTTTTAGCACTTCTGCAATAGTTACATCTTCTGGCATCAAAGGCACTGTAGAGTTAGCGCGAATTCGTGCATGTCCCGTATGGTACCCCGTCATTAAACAACAGCGTGATGGTGCACAGACTGTGCTACCAGCATATCCATCTAAGAATTGTATTCCTTCCCTTGCTAATCTATCTATGTTTGGTGTCAAAATGTAGTTTTGTCCATAACAGCCTACATCTCCGTAGCCTAAATCGTCAGCAAGAATTATGATAATATTTGGCTTATTCGCAGATGTATTTTGAGCATTTGCCTTGCTATGTAGACTTTGCACCAATCCCCCAGTAAGCGGAATGGCAAGAGAGTTAATTAGAAATTTTCTTCTGCTAATCTTCATCTTATTTCTCCTATATATGTTTCTTGCAGTGGTATAAGTATATTATAAAATTATTTCACCTTAAAAGATATACTTGCTAATGTTAGCCTGTATAGAATAGATGGATAATTTTTTAGTAATATAATACCCTTAAATCAGGTTGATTTAGAGGGCTGAGGTATGAAACTACTTGTAGAAGGCTCAAATTTAAAAGGTAAAGTAAAGATTCCTGGGTCTAAATCTCATACAATTAGGGCTGTTGCAATATCATCGCTTGCAAACGGAGTGAGTGTTTTTGAAGAGCCTTTAGTCTCAGCAGATACGCTGTCCGCTGTTCACGCATACCAATCTTTAGGGACAAACATAAAATTAGAACAAAATAGATGGATTGTTGAGGGGGTAGGAGGTAATTGGCAAATTCCTAATAATGTCATTGATGTTGGGAATTCAGGAACTACAATGTGCATTAGTCTTGGTAGTTCCGCTTTGATAAAAAGTGGTGCAGTTGTTCTTACAGGTGATGCCCAAGTTAGAAGAAGGCCTCTTGGACCCCTGATTAATTCACTTAACGACCTCGGTGCAAAAGTTGAATCTACACGGAATAATGACCTCCCTCCAGTAATTGTTAAAGGTGTATTAAAAGGTGGAAAAACTAAATTAGAAGCCATATCAAGCCAATATCTTACTTCCTTGTTAATTAACGCACCCCTTGCTGATGGTGATACAGAGATAGAAGTCCTTGTTCTGAATGAGAAACCTTATGTTGAAATGACATTAGCCTGGCTGAAGGAACACGGTATAAAAGTAGAATATGACCCAGATATGAAGATGTTTAAGATTTATGGTGGCCAAAGTTATAAAACTGTTCAAAAGAAAATTCCTGCAGACTTCTCCTCTGCAACATTCTTCTTATGTGCTGGAGCATTACCTGATAATGAAGTTGTATGTGAAGGATTAGATATAAACGATACTCAAGGAGATAAAGCAGTTATCGATTATTTAAGAATGATGGGTGCCTCGATAAGTATTGAAGGTGACAAGATAAAAGTTACTGCTCAGCAACTAAAAGGTTGTGATATAGATATGAATGCTACTCCTGATGCTCTGCCTATGATGGCTGTTGTTGGATGTTTTGCCTCGGGCACAACGAGACTTTTGAATGTTCCACAAGCACGATTAAAAGAAACTGATAGGATAAAAGTAATGTGTGAGGAACTATCAAAACTTGGTGCAAGAATTAAGGAGTTACCTGATGGATTAGAAGTTGAAGAATCTCCAATGCACCCAGGAGAAGTAGATGGGCACGGAGACCATAGAGTTGTAATGGCATTGGCAATTGCAGGCACGATGATTCCCGGCACTACTATTATAGAAGGTTACGAGGCGGTTAATGTTACTTTCCCCACCTTTTTAGATTGCCTCCGTGGAATTGGCGGAAAAGTAAGAGTTTTAGAGAGTAATTAAAGAATAAATTTTATTTTTCCGTTGTTATATCCAAAAAACTTAGGAGGATTAGTTTTGAGAATTGTATTATATGGACCCAAAGCATCAGGGAAAACTACTATTGGTAAATACGTTGCTGAAGTTATTGGAGTGCCTTTCTATGAAACAGATGAATTAATTGAATCCACATACTCCTCACGCACTGGCCAGGCTAAATCTTGCAGACAAATATATTTGGACGAAGGTAAAGATTTCTTTTCAAAGTTAGAAGTCGACGCTGTGAGAGAAATAGAAAATCTTGATTGGTGCATGATTATAACTGGTGGCTCTCTATTATTAAATCCTGAAAATAGAAGTAAACTTCGCAAAAATTCAATTCTGATATACCTTACTGCGGATAAGAAAATTCTTTGGAATAGAGTTTCAAACGCTGGAATCCCTCCGTGGATAGACTCTGAATGCCCAGAAGAAAGTTTTTACGAAGAGTTGGAAAGAAGAGAAGAAATTCTTTTGCCCTATGCAGATATTGTTATAGATACAACCAATGGGACTATTGATGAACTGGCTCATAAAATCATTGAAAAGTTATCAGAAGAAATTTCAATTAGGATGAATTCACCTAATACTTTTGGCGATTTAGTTAGGGTAACCACCTTCGGAGAAAGTCATGGCCCCGCAATAGGTGCTGTGATAGATGGTATTCCACCTGGCATAGAAATATCAGAGGAAGATATACAAAAAGAACTTGACAGAAGAAGACCAGGCCAGAGTTCTATCACTACCCGCAGAAAAGAAACGGATAAAGTTCATATACTTTCCGGAGTTTTTGAAAACAAAACAACTGGTGCTCCAATTGCTTTGCTTATATACAATGAAGACCCCAAATCCCACCACTACGATAACATCAAAGATGTGTTCAGACCTGGCCACGCTGATTACACATTCTTTATGAAGTTTGGTATCCGTGACCACCGAGGAGGGGGTAGAGCCTCCGGAAGAGAAACTGCCGCAAGAGTTTCAGCAGGTGCAATCGCAAAGAAAATTCTCGAAAGAAAAGGTATAAAAATATATGCATATTCAGTAGAGATTGGAGGAATTTCTTGGTCGGGAAAGGGAAGTTATGAGAACATAGAGGCAAATCCAGTTAGGTGCCCCGATGCAGAATCTGCATTAAAAATGGAAGAAAAGATTTTGGAAGCAAGAAAAGAAGGAGATTCGCTTGGAGGTATAGTTCAGATTGAAATTCACGGTGTGCCTCCTGGATTAGGTGACCCTGTTTTTGGAAAACTCTCATCTCGGCTCGCCTCTGCGATAATGAGTATTGGTGCCGTGAAGGGAGTCGAGTTCGGCGATGGCTTCAAATTGGCTTTGTTGCGAGGGAGTGAAGCAAATGATGCCATGGCTGACGGCAAATTTATGTCAAATCATTCCGGAGGATTACTTGGTGGTATTAGCACCGGTGAGCCTATAGTCATGCGGGTAGTAGTGAAACCTACCTCATCGATTGCCAAACCTCAAAAAACTCTCAATACTAAATTTGAAAATGTTGAAATACAAGTCCACGGTAGACATGACCCCTGCATAGTTCCTCGCGCCATTCCTGTAATGGAAAGCATGATTGCCTTAACCATTCTCGATGCTTGGGCAAAACAAGCAAAATTGAATCCTGAGTGGGCTAAAAAATGGGGCTCGCCATTTGAATAATCTATCTATCCAACTTTTTCCAATATACCATTTTCTCCCCTATTTGAGATTTATAATTTCTTTTTGTTAACATTTACAAAGGAAAAGGAATTAATAAATGATTTTATGCCCACATTGTAACCAACAAAAAATTGGTTCAGGGCGTTTACCTCCAGATGTTGTGATGATCCTTCCTTGCCCATCCTGCCACGAATATAGTGTAGTGTTCAGAAATAAAGCCATTCCAGTGAACAAGCGAATTTTAGAAAAGGGAACGAGAAAAGAAAGAATAGAACATCTTGCTGAAATAATAGAAATGTTTTTGGAACTTGCAAGTCCCCAACTAAACGAAAACCATCTTCCTCAATGTCAAGAAAAAGATATAGATTCTCAAGATGATTTTGATTCTCAGGAGAAGGAGGAAAAAAGAAGATTGTGGAGTACGCACTATCGCTCTATTGAAGGACATATAAATGGTTTTCAAGGTCCAGAAAAGCCCATTACTGAAGATGAAGTTAAACAATTCATAGAAAAAGACCTTAATTCTCTTGATGACCCTGAAATCTTTAAAAAGTATTTCGGCAATATAGATAATCGATAACTTGAGGATTTAAAGCCTTCCTCTTTACTTTTTAGAATGTATAGGACATTGTATTTGTCGCATTGTCTTTACCTAATGAAATTTAAGTGTCTGTCCTCTCCCCTATTTCTAACAATACTTTTCTCACCCATTCATTGACTCTATTTACAGTTAGTTCTCCCTCGTTTTCCTGGTCGATTACAAGTCCACAAAATTCGCCTGATATTACCGCCTTGGAACTTTCAAATTTGTAACCTTCTGTTTCCCATCTGCCTACTACATTTGCGCCTTCCTTAATGCATAAATCGTAGAGTTCTTTAAGTCCATCAGCAAATTGCTTTGAAAACATCAGACTATCTCCTAACCCAAATAGAGCAACGTTTTTGCCCTTTAGAGATTTTCCCAATAATTTTTCTGCAAATTCACCCCAATCTTTATGCATATTTCCATTACCCCACGTAGGCGTTCCAAAGATTAATAAGTCATAATCAGCGAAATCATTAGGAGATACATCTCTCACATTTTTTACCTCTACCTCGTGACTTTTTAATGCGTAGGAGATAACCCTTGCTACATATTCAGTGTTTCCTGTAGTCGTTGCATATGTTATTAAAATCTTCATATTAGCCACCAGTATTTAATATTTAATAGGTATAACAGCCATTACAATAATAAAATTTCTAACCTGTGGATAAATTTAATCAGTTGCCATTCCTGATTTAATTACATTTGTTGGCCTTTTCAACACTTCTTCGAGATTGACATTAGGAAGTTCAGGAGTTAACGAAACGATTTCCTGTCTACCATCTGGGTATAGGATAAATGTATCTTCTGATTTCACACCTTTTGCCGAGGGATTCCAGGCAAAAGCACTACCAAACTCAACTTTTCTTCCCAATACCTTACTTACCTCCTCAGAATAGTATCTATCTAAAACAGGAAATTTCTCACCCGGTTTACCTTTGCAGGTTCTTCCAGCGTATCCTGTCGAACCTCCTTGATGATGATTATGCCACTCATTTTCAGGAAAGCCCATTTTAACATATGCTAACTGTACATCTTTAAATACATCTCCTAAAGTTTTACCTGGTACTGTACTTTCTTGAATAAGAGCATCAACCCCGCAAATTCTCTTGTATGAATCTTCAATCTCTTCTGATATTTTTCCTACTTTCTTAAATCTTGTTAGTGAGACAACTAAACCTTCTTTCAGAAAACACCCTACAACCATAACATAATTATCTACCTTCTTTAGAGAATTTTCGTCTTTTGTAAGAAGTGGTTTTTCTGTAGGAAGTGGATGCCTATATTTTTCTATTCGCTCGTCACTTGCTACCAACGCTACAGGAACGAGGCATCCTCTTTTGTGTCCTTCGTATACAAGCCTTGCAGATATCTCCTGTTCAGTTGTTCCCTGCTTTATTTCCCTTAAAGTTGTAGTCATGGCTTCACTTGCAAGTTTTCCTAATATTTTATATTTCTCGAGTTCATCTACTGTAAGCAAAGCCCTTATTACTCCTAACTCATTATTTACATTTGGACCAAGACTTCCATCATCAGATACAAACTTTTTGTCCGTTCCAAAATATTTGATTACTGCTTCTGAAGGTGAACTCTCAAACCATAGAAAAGATATGCTTTTACCAGTTAGTCCGTTTAGTTCTTCTTCAAGAATCCTTCTTTCTTCTATGTTATTCCCGACAAAATAAACTTCTCCTTCTTTGGTTACTAATAGGGAATTTGCTCCAAGGTCTGAATATTTCCATATATAATTTCTGCAACCACCGGTTGCCATTGCAAAATTATCTACCCTTGAAAGCAAAATCCCATCAAACCCATTATTTATTAAGTATACCTTTATCAATGCAGTTCTAATGTCGAATAGTTCTTTTTTGTTCATTTCCCTTCCTCCTTTACAAAATAGGTGTAAGATATTGTATAATTCTTCTTGTTATTTATTCTATAACTAATATTGAGAGACAATAAAATGGGAACAGTTAAGACATTAAAGGGTAAGAAAATTCTTGTCGTTGAGGACGATAAAGAGATAGTCGAGACTTTAAGACTACTACTGGAGCAAAAAGGTATTATTATGCTCCATAGTGAATATGGAGAGCCTGCTGTCTCCATAGCGGAGAAAGAGTTTCCCGACCTATGTATTTTTGATATTATGCTTCCCGACAAAAGTGGATTAGACTTATATGTGGAATTTAAGAATCATCCTGAACTATCTGTAATCCCTGTTATTTTTCTCACTGCAGTAAATGATTATGAGTTGGGAGAACCATGGACTGCAGAGAGAATAGCAAAAGAATATGATGTTCCTCCGCCTCAAGGGTTTTTGGATAAACCATTTTTGCCTGAAGACCTAATAAAACTTTTGGAGAACATCCTATTGTCTCGACTCGATTATTAATTTCTTAATATACAAAGTTTCTCTTACTTCCTCTCTTCTAATATCCTCCATACCTCATCTAAACTGTAAATTCTATCTCTGATTTTACCTTTCATTTTCCCTTTTTGTATTTCATATTCATCAATCTTTTTCCAGTCAGAGTATGTAATAAATTGAATATTTTTAGATTTTAGGTAGTTGATAACATCTTCCCTTTTAGGATACTTGCATCGTTCAAGTGTAGGTAAGTCTTCCAATAGATTTGTAACTGTTTCTAAACTATCCGATCTGTTATGTCCTATTAGTCCTATAGGTCCTTTCTTAATCCATCCAGTTACATATATTCGCTTTAGGACCTCTCCATTCCTGACTACTCTCCCTTTATCATTAGGAATTATCCCCTTCCTGTCGTCAAAAGGAACACCAGGAATTATATTGCCCCTGTACCCTATACTTGCAACTACCATACCACACGGTATAGTATCAATTTGACCTGTGCCCTCCACTTTTTGATTAAAAGGCTCTCCTATTAATTTGTTCTTTTCGAATACAATTTCTTCTACCTTTCCATTCCCTATGATTCTAATAGGGGTTCTGTAAAATAAAAAATGAATAGCCTTAGACTTTTTTCTTTCAGTTCCTCCAAATTCATTAAAAAACTTTCCCATTCTCTCTATTGATGGATTACTTTCTACCTCTTTTTTGCTTGCTTCATTAAGTTTAAGTTCTTCGGGATTTACTATAATGTCGACATCGGAGAGTTCATTGAGCATTAATAATTCATTCTCCTTAAATTTTGCTTGTGCAGGTCCTCTTCTTCCAACAATGTATACTTCTTCTATCTTACTACTTGCTAATTCTTCAAGTGCAGGGATAGATATATCTGTGGGTTTTAATTGCTCGACTTTTCTAAGTAGAATTCTTGCCACATCCAATGCAACATTGCCCATCCCAACTATTACTACTGTCTTTACATTAAGGTTGATATCAAGTGATTTATAAACAGGATGGCAATTATACCATCCAACTATCGAACTCGCTGTATAACTTCCTGGCAAATCTTCCCCAGGAATGCCTAACCTTTGACTTGTTTCCATTCCGCAAGCAATTATTATTGCATCGTAGTAATTAAGTAGTTCTTGAATAGATATATCCTTTCCTACATCCACATTCCCAAAATAAGCAAATCTCGGATTATTTGCAATGTTATCAAAAGCCTTCGATACCTCTCTTATCTTGGGATTATCAGGTGCTACTCCTTTACGAACTAAACCAAAAGGGTCATAATACCTTTCAAAAATATCTACTTCACAATCATTGCACATTCTTAATAAATGTTCAGCAGAGAAAAAACCACTTGGACCACTTCCAACTATTCCTATTCTATAATTCATACATAATCCTTTTTACTTCTACTTAACCCTCCAATTACTATATAATCATATCTAAACAATCTTTAGAGAGGAAAAACGATATGGCTTATCTAAACCGAAGAAATTTTATAAAGTCTGCTCTTATAGCCTCGGTAGTTCCGAAAATGACTTATGCATCGGGAAATACAGAAGCAATTACACAAACTCTTCCTTGTGGGAAAATAGGCGAATTGAAAATTAGCAGATTGCTCTTGGGAGGAAACTTACTTACCCACTTTACTCATAGTAGAGATTTAAAGTATGTGTATAATCTCTGCTCGCATTACAACACACCAGAAAAAATTGTCGAAACAATGCAACTTGCAGAAAAAAATGGCATTAATACACTTGTGATTCACACAGTTCCTCAAGTGATTAAATTGCTTGAAGATTATCGCTATAACAAAGGTGGAAAAATCCAATGGATAATTTGTCCTACCGCTCATCCTGATGCTGACTTTGACCTATACCGTCAGCAAGTAAAGCAACTTGTTGATATGGGCACAGATGCAATTTATCTCTGGGGAGTAACTGCTGATAGATTGGTAAAAGAGAATAAGATTCCATGGATAAAAAGATGCTTTGAACTTGTTAAAGAATACAATCTCCCTTCTGGTATTGGTGCTCACGACCTCGAGGTTATAAAAGTATGTATTAAAGAGAAAATCATCCCCGACTTTTTTATTAAGACTTTCCATCATCATAATTACCCTACTGGACCTAAAAAAGAGCAACTTGTGGAACCGTATGCTGAAATTCCAGGATATTGGTGTAAAGACCCTGAAGAAACTATTTCAGTAATGAGCAATGTACCTGTTCCGTGGATTGCTTTCAAAGTAATGGCAGCAGGAGCAATTCCGCCTAACGATGCGTTTCCTTATGTCTTTAACAACGGCGCAGATTTCATATTAGCCGGAATGTTCGATTTTGAAATTGAAGAAGATGTAAAGATTGCTAATGAAGCGTTGGAAAAGGTTAGTAGGAAAAGACCCTGGGTAGGTTAGCCAAGATATACCTTTACTCGATTTCCCACTTTGAGATTTAACTTTTCTCTTGCTGAGCCACAGTTAATTGCTATTTCTAATCTATTTGTGCTTCCAAAGAGAGACAGTGATGCCCCTTGTTTAACCTCACCATAAGTACGTACGAATGGGAGACTATTTTTTCTTTTGCCTTCTACCTCTACCTTAGATATCTTGTTATTACCAATAGTAACTAATGAAATATTAGTGATACCATTTCCGAATTTGTCGAAGTATATAATCTCACCGATAATTGTATTTCTTTTGACAATTGGTTTTGGATACTTTAGAAGTATAGGTTGAACAATTTCATCCGTAATTTCTAACCAGTTTCTTCCTTTCGCTATTTCTATTCCTGCTGGTACCATTATATCCCTACCATGAAATGTGTTGCTTATTTTTGAAATGCTTTTTATCCTGCTTAAATTTAACTTCCTAACCTTAACTCCGCTTCTAAATAGGATAAATGTTGCCAGACCGTTATTCGGACATATTAAATACTTTTGTTCATCTTTTATCACTAAAATTTCTCTGTTAGTTCCAACGCCAGGGTCTACCACAGCAATGTGTATTGATGGAATCTCCCAATAGTCCCACATAGCGTCCAAAAAGAATGCCCCTTGAAATATGTTTTGTGACTCAATTTCGTGAGATAAGTCAGTAATCTTAGCATCTGGTATTGCAGAATATATTTTGCCTTTCATCTCAGCGACATAGGGGTCTTTTGTTCCAAAGTCTGTAAGAAAACAAAAATGTTTTATATTTCTTCTGCCCATAGTAAAACCCTTTTGATATACTTATACTAAATTTTAATATTCTAAACACATTTTACTTAGAAATTTAATTGAGGGAGCGAATTATG
>CAZZMK010000266.1:0-7566 GCA_964655185.1 uncultured Nitrospirales bacterium
ATGCATCAATAGCCTTATCCAATTCATTTTTAGCCTCTAAAACTCTTCCTAAATTAAAATATTGTCGCTTGGCTATAAAAGACTCGGGCCACCTTTCTTTTATCTCGGTATACATCTTCTCAGCCTTCTCATAATTTTTGCGCAACTCCTCTATATATGCCAAACCTTCCATCGCATTTGGCGCCCATTCAGACCCTGGATAATTTTCAACTACTCTCTTCCAAACCGCCTCCGCTTCATCAAATTTACCCAGAGCAAATACAGTCTCACCATATATATACAAAATTTGCGGAGATAGAGGTGAACTTATATCTAAAAGTGGCTTCAACTTCTCAGCACGAGAACTAATCTTTTCTTCCAACATCGCCCTTGCAAACTTCGTCATCACATCCCTATTTTTCGCCGACCGATAGGTAGCATAGGCGGACCCCACAACAACGCAAAAAATAATAAATCCAACTGCAACAGCGTATAAAGTGAGGTTATCTCTTATATGTTGCCACCACTGAAGCAACTGATTTTTAGGCTCTTCCAAATTTGGCATTACATCCTTTACTTCAGTCTTTCTCTTCTTCTGTCGGCGTATTGGCATAAGAAAATCCCCTATCCTTTTCAGTTTACTTTATAATTAAATAATCAATGAGATGAAAAAAATAATCTACAACATACCTCCCCAAGAGACGATTTTCCATCCCTCGGGTTCTTTCTTCATATTTATTGTAACCTTACCCTGTAGATTTATCGGCGTTCCCTGTACAGGGTCAAAAGGCTCTGCATTTGTGCCGAATGTGTCTATTACTACCGCTTTATTGCCCTCTACAGAAACTTCCGGCGTTGTTCGTGTAATTTTTATAAATCTGTACTCTCTAACTAACTTTTCTAAAATCTCTCGCAATTGATTGTAATCTCTACCTTGTTCATCCCTGTACTCAGTAGAAATATATCTCATTGCAGTTTTAACTTTCTTCTCTTCTACTGCTTTCTCTAACGAATCCAGAACAGAAATAATCTTCTGCTCTTCAGACTGCCCCAATGAACTAATTATAGGAATATCCATTTTCCTTACGGTCCCACACGATTGAAGCACAAATAAAACTACCCCTAATAAAAATATAGGATAAAGTTTTCTACACGCGAAAATCATTGATTGATTATTCTGACGGTGTTAATGTAAGTATTATTTGTTTAGGTCTACCAACTCCTTGTGGACGCACATTTACTTGCAACTTCTTCCCAGGTTTAGAATAATTTAATTGTACCCCATCGCCCTGAAGAACATTATCCAACTTCCATCCATGATTGGGACATTCCTTTATATAAAATTGGACTATATCATTCACATCCGCTCTCAATGTATACACCATCCTTCCCACCTGCAAAGTAGATGACTGATATACATAAGTCCTATCAAAATCCTCCTTTACTCCGTCTGGTAGTGGAACATCACTAAATCTTTGAGGGCCCGGCACTAATGAAGTAGTGCCAGACTCCGCATTTTGTTTCGTTTCATCCAAAAGTTCTACAGGTGGTGCTTGTTCCTTCTTTTTCCATGGTAATGAACCGCAACCAAAACCACTGATAAGTAAAATAGTTAGAAGTAAAATTGTAATTGAAATTAAAAAAAATCTCTTCATATACTTCCCTCCAATTATGTTATTAGCATAAAAAAGTTTAACTACTCTCTTCAAGTAGATAAAACTTTAACTACCTCCCAAATTTATAGTCGGTGGACCTTCTGCTCCCGCGGTCCTTTCATAATACCCTTTACCTTGCCTCACATATTTAGTAAATCCCTTTTCAGCCAAATTTTTATCGCTCAGCATTTGTTTAACCATTCTTTCATTTGCCCAACCTGCAATGTGGGCTGGTCTATAAATTCTTATAACTTTTTCACCTGTTTGAGGATGATGGGTAAGCGGAGGTTCTCCTACTTTTTGAAAGACCTCAAAAGTCTCTCCCTCTGTCCCATCGTCATGGATTACCTGATAAGTGTATATTGGCATATCCACATCCTCCATTATGAACATTTTACTAAATGTTCATAATTTTAAGGATGCTTTCTTCTCATATTCACTTATATATTTTTCGTATCTCAATGTAAGGTCTATATGGTCCCATCCATTTAATAAACGTTTTTTAAGGAAGGGGTGGATATCAAAATTTATTGTTGTCCCATCTGGTTTTATAACTACTTGCTTCTCTAAATCGATAGTCAACTTATAACCCTCAGTCGCCCTTACTTCCTTGAAAAGAGTATCAACTTCCGATTCCGACAAAGTTATTGGTAATATCCCATTATTAAAACAATTGTTATAAAAAATATCAGCAAAAGAAACCGCAATAATACTTCTGAATCCGTAGTCTCTTAAAGCCCAAGGAGCATGTTCTCGAGAGGACCCACATCCAAAATTATCCCTGGTAAGCAATATGGAAGCACCCTTATATCTCGGAGCATTCATCTCAAACTCAGGATTAGGCGTCTTGCCGTCGTCAAGATATCGCCAATCATAAAATAAAACATCGCCATATCCTGTTCGTTCTATCCTCTTAAGAAATTGTTTCGGAACTATCTGGTCAGTGTCAACATTTCTTGCATCAAGAGGTGCAACTATTCCAGTATGAACTGTAAACTTTTCCACTTTATACCCTCCTATTCATTAAACTTCCATTTTCTTATATCAACAAAGTGTCCTTCAATACCCGCCGCAGCCGCCATAGCAGGACTAACCAAATGAGTTCTACCCCCTTTACCCTGACGACCCTCGAAATTACGATTAGAGGTAGAAGCGCATCTCTCCCCTGGATTTAACCTATCATCATTCATAGCAAGACACATAGAGCATCCAGGTTCTCTCCATTCGAACCCTGCTTCAATAAATATTTTATCGAGTCCTTCCTCTTCCGCTTTTTTCTTAACCATCTTGGAACCCGGTACCACAATTGCTTGCTTAACTCTCTTACTTAACTTATATCCTTTTACAACTTTTCCTGCCTCTCTTAAATCTTCTAAACGACCATTTGTACACGAACCTATAAATACTTTATCAATTTCTATATTCTCTATTGGAGTACCTTCTTCTAACCCCATATAAGCAAGTGCTCTTTCCACTGCACTTCTCTTAACTGGGTCCCCTATTTCTGATAGATAAGGTACCCTCCCGCTAATAGGAGCAACCATTTCTGGTGAAGTCCCCCAGGTCACCTGAGGTTCAACATCCTCAGCCAGGAAGTGATATGATTTGTCATAACTACAGCCTTCATCGGAGGCCCACGAGAGCCAGAATTCAATCAATTTATCTTTTGGAATATTATTCGGTACATAGGGTTTATCAATTAGGTAGTTTATAGTTACATCATCAGGGGATATAAGTCCTGCCCTTGCCCCTGCTTCTATTGTCATATTACACAATGTCATACGACCTTCCACAGATAAACTCCGCACAGTTTCACCGGTATACTCAATAACATATCCGGTCCCTCCTCCTGTGCCAATCTTACCTATTATGTACAGAATTAAATCTTTCGGAGTAACACCTATTGCAAGTTTTCCATTTACTCTAATTTCCATAGTTTTAGATTTGCGTTGTAAAAGGGTTTGAGTAGCAAGAACATGCTCCACCTCGCTTGTACCAATACCAAAAGCAAGTGCTCCAAGCGCGCCATGAGTAGAAGTGTGTGAGTCCCCACAAACTACTGTCATACCAGGTTGGGTCAAACCTAACTCAGGACCAATTACATGCACAATCCCATTTCGTGGGTCTTGCATATCAAAACACTGAATACCAAACTCCTTACAATTCCTTATCAATGTTTCCACCTGCAGAGCAGAGAGCGGGTCAGAAATAGGTTTATCTCTGTTTGCTGTCGGTATATTATGGTCCATTGTGGCAAATGTAAGGTCAGGTCGTCTTACCTTTCGACCTGCAAGTCTTAATCCCTCAAACGCTTGCGGAGAAGTAACTTCATGAAGATAATGCCTATCTATGTAAATTATCGGGTCTAAGTCCTCAGGCTCATATACTAAATGAGCATCCCAGATCTTCTCATATATAGTCTTTCCCATCTCCTAATCCTTTAATAGGGTTATTTAGTAAAACAAAGGTTAAGATATTTTTCATCCAAGTGGGAGTGTATTATACCAAAAAACAGTTTACTTATACTGTAAAGGTATTGCTATTTAGAAAATCACCATATAGTAGCAATTTCATCTAATATGGCCTACTGGAGATAACTTGTCTCGTCTAATTCTATTACCCTTACCAATACCAGGCACTCTTCCTATATCCGCAATGAGTTTCAAAATTTTAGAATGAATTTCCTCAATACTCTCCCGAACTCCGCTCTTCCCCGGATAAATATCATAACAAACCTTATATTTTTGAGGCGTGATATTAGGCATAATTACATTAGCACCTCTTGTTAGCGCCAATTTTCTCGCCTCAACACCACCTACTGTCGCAAGCGCAGTGGTAGCAGGAATGTTAGATTCAGGGCAAACTATTCTTGTTAAAGCAATAACTTTCAAAGTCATCTCAGGAGTATTAGGAACATACACTTTTTCATCAAACACACTTTTGCTAAATTTTTTACCAAGAGGAGTATAAGGGTGAGGGACATAAGGTCCTATACCTACCATGTCTAAATCAAGTTCCTTAAACTTCAAAATATCTTTAGCCACGCTTTCATAAGTCTGACCAGGCAAACCCACTATAATACCACTCCCTATTTCGTAGCCCAATTCTCTCATATAAATTAGGAGTTCTATTCTTCTTTGCAAATCTTTTCTGTCATCTCCCTTATGTAAACACTTAAATAAATTATGGTCAGAAGTCTCAAATTTAAGTAGATAACGGTCAGCCCCTGCTTGCCTCCATAGTTTTAATGTCTCTTTATTTTTTTCTCCCAGACTAAGAGTCACAGCCAAACCAGTTTCAGACTTGATTTTTTCTATAATCCTTGCTATCTCTTCATATGGAAAATCAGGGTCCTCACCGGATTGCAATACTACTGTCCCATAACCAAGTGATTCCCCTATTTTGGCTGTCTCCATAATCTCATCAACCGTCATTCTGTATCTCAAAAGTCTCTTATTCCCCCTTCTAATTCCACAGTAATAACAATTTTTAAAACAGTGATTTGAAATCTCAATTAACCCTCTAAGATGTATAGCATCCCCCACATATTCTCTTCTGACTTCATCCGCTACTTTCCATAAGGATGCTAATTTTTCTTCATCACTTTCTTTCAACCAACATACAAGGCTTTCAAAATCCATAATATTACCATTAGAATCCTTACCCAAAGTTTGAACAATTTGACTTATAACATTTGTAAACCTCAAGTGCCAGGGGAAAAGGTTGAAGAGCCCTTTCAAGGATGCCTAAAACAAACGCTATAGTAAGTCCATAATTACTGATTGGTACTCCTTGTTTCCTACAATGCATAATTCTATTAAGCATTTCTCTCCTTGTAATCGTACACCCCCCACAATGAATAACAAGTTTATATGAAGTTAAATCTGAATAAAAATCGTGTCCCTGAACAGTATCGAAATGTAATTCGCCACCTACATACTCCTTAAGCCACCTGGGAATTTTAACTCTTCCTATATCATCCGCTATTGGATGATGAGAACACGATTCTGCAATCAAGACCCTATCTCCTGGTTTCAACTCATTTATAGCAAGCGTTCCCTCAACTTGTGTAACTAAATCACCTCTGAACCGAGAAAATAAAATGGAAAAACTCGTCATCATAATATCTTCAGGCGTATCTTCAGCAACCTTTTTGAAAGCCTGCGAATCTGTTACGACTATTTTAGGTTTTACACTTAAAAATTCCAATGCTTGCCTTAATTCAGTTTCCTTCACCACTAATGAAAGAGCATTATGGTCAAGTAGATCTCTGATGGTTTGCACCTGTGGCATAATTAACCTGCCTTTGGGCGCTTCTTTATCGATAGGCACTACGAGTACAGCCAATTCACCAGGTCCCACTATATCTCCCAAAATAGGAGTACTTTTAAGAAACTCTTCTGGAACAGAAGAAACTAAAGCATTTCTTAAATCTTCAACTCCTCGTCCCTCAGAAGCAATAGTCATTACAAATTGGAAATTTCTTTCTTTTAAATTTTCCAGCAACTCTTCAGAAGGCTTATACAAATCGGTCTTATTAAAAACTATAATCGTGGGAATCTTTCTTTCCATAAACTCCGATATAAGCAATTCCTCAAATTCACCCCACTCGTTTCCCACAACTACAAGTAAAGCAACATCAGTTCTATCTATAACCTGCCGTGTCTTTTGGATTCTAAGTTCTCCCAAAGCACCCATATCATCTATACCTGCAGTATCAATAAAGAGCACAGGACCAATCGGGAGCATTTCCATTGGTTTCTCAACCGGGTCCGTAGTAGTTCCAGCCTTATCCGAAACTATCGATACGGACTGGCGAGTAATAGCATTCAGTAAACTCGATTTTCCCACATTACGCCTTCCGAATATACCTATGTGTAGTCGAAAAGACTTAGGTGCACCTCTCAACATAATATCCCTATTCAACTCTCAAGTAAATATTAAACAAATACATCTCTCTCCCCCGCTTTCACACGGTTAACCATAGATTGAGTTTTGTTTCTTCTCCCTTCAGGCATAGCAGACAATATCTCTTCTATCCTCTTCCAACCTATTTCTTTTGTAGCAGGCGAAGCATAATCTTCAAGGTATTCAGCAAAAGTGCTAATTGCATTTACTTCACAATGATTCTTAATTAGACCTGGCTTTGCTAAATCCATAAAGTCAGCACCTGTCCTACCTAATCTGTAGCAAGCAGTACAGAAAGATGGGATGTAACCAAGTTGAGCAATGTCATAAATCACCTCATCTAAACTTCTATGGTCTCCAAGTGAAAATTGACTCATATCTTCCTCTTCCTTGCCTGTATAACCACCGGGGTTGGTCCTACTACCAGCAGAGATTTGAGACACTCCAAGAGCAAATGTCTCACGTCTTATGTTAGGTGTTTCCCTCGTGGACATAATAATGCCCGTGTATGGCACTGCCAATCTCAAAATTGCTACTATCTTCCTAAAATCAATATCGGATACTGGATAAGGAGGATGTAGCGATAAATCCGAGCCTACTGCTGGTTCAAGTCTTGGAACACTTATTGTGTGAGGACCAACTCCAAATTTCTCCTCAAGGTGTCTTATGTGTTGCATAAGTGCAAGTATTTCAAATCTCCAATCAAACAATCCAAAAAGTATACCTACACCAACATCATCTATACCTGCCTCCATCGCTCTATCCATAGCAGTAATTCGCCAATCAAAGTCCTGTTTCACTCCACCCACATGGACCTTCTTATATGTTTCTCTGTGATAAGTCTCTTGAAAGAGTTGATATGTCCCAATCCTCGCAGATTTCAATCTTCTAAACTCCTCAACAGTAAGAGGCGCTATGTTTACATTCACCCTCCTAATTTCTCCCTTCCCTCTTTTAACACTATATATTGTCTCTATACATTTTAATATATAGTCAAATCCCTCAGAAGGATACGCCTCACCTG
>CAZZMK010000267.1:0-11625 GCA_964655185.1 uncultured Nitrospirales bacterium
ATATTTAGATTAGAGGATACTCTTAGAAAACTTCTTGATTTCACTCGCACATACAATCTTGAGAAGAGAAATGTTCCCATTGGGATGATAATAAAAGAGCAATTTCAGAACTGTCTCATTGCTATGGGGGATTATAAAAATTGCGAAATAGATATTGAAGGAGAAGTAGAAGTTTATTGTGACCCGAGTATGCTTTCAAGGGCTTTCTTCAATCTGTTAAAAAATAGCATTGAAGCGATGCCTCAAGGTGGGAAAATTAAGGTTTCTATTACCGAAAAAGACAACTTAGTAGAAATAATAATTGAAGACTCTGGCATAGGTATAAAACCTGAAAATATAGAGAAAATTGGTAAGCCTTTTTTCACTACTAAATCAAAAGGAACAGGATTAGGTATCCCAATCGCTATAAAAATAATTGAAAGTCACAATGGAAAACTAACCATAAATAGTGAAGTTAATAAGGGAACAAAGGTAACTATTACACTTCCTAAGACGGAGGTTTAGTTTATGACAGGAAGAGTATTAGTAGTGGACGATGAGAAACTTATAAGATGGGATATAGTAAAGAAACTTCAGAGTCTCGGCTTTGTTACTGAGGAGGCAAATGGGGTAGGTGAGGCTAAGCAGATAGTAAACAAGAGGGCTATAGACCTCGCTATCGTGGATTTAAGGTTGCCAGATGGAGACGGGTTAGAGGTACTTAAGGAGATAGTATCTAAACAGCCCGGTATACCTGTAATTATTATTACCGCATATTCAAGTATTTCTAATGCTGTAGAAGCAATGAGAAACGGGGCTTTTGACTACATTAGTAAACCATTCGAAATGGACGAACTAATGATGCGAGTGCAGAGGGCTATCGAGCAAGCCCACTTACGTAATTCATTTCAAATTGGACTTCAACAAAGTAAAAGAATCTTCAACTTAGACCACATAATAGGGGAAAGTGAAAAAATAAAAGAAGTCAAGAGACTTCTAAAGAATGTCGCAGAATCACCAAGCACTACTATTTTACTTTTGGGTGAGAGTGGAACGGGAAAAGATTTAGCAGCACGAGTAATTCATTATGAATCTGAAAGGGCTCCATATCCTTTTATGAATATAACCTGCTCTGCTTTTCCTGAAACTTTGTTAGAATCAGAGTTATTCGGTTACGAAGCAGGGGCCTTCACTGGAGCAGATAGGCTCAAAAAAGGACTTTTTGAAATTGCAAATCGAGGAACAGTGTTTATGGATGAAATAGGGGATATGCCTTTATCAATTCAGGCAAAGGTTTTAAGAATACTTGATGAGAAAACCTTTAAGCGGATTGGTGGAACTGTAGATATTCAAGTCGACGTTAGGGTGATAGCAGCAACGAATAAAAATCTCGAGGAGATGGTAAAAAATGGGTCATTCCGAGAAGACTTATATTACAGACTTAACGTAATCCCTATCGTAATACCACCACTAAGAGAAAGGGCAGAGGACATTCCTCTTTTAGCAAAACATTTTTTAGAACTTTTTAACAAGGAGTTTAGAAGAACAAGGAAGGGATTCACGCCGGGGGCTATTAAAAAATTACTATCCTATCCCTGGCCCGGAAATGTGAGGGAATTGCGTAATGTTATTGAAAGAGCAGTATTGTTAGGTAAAGAGGAACTAATAAGTGAGGATGAAATATTGCTCGGTAGAGTTAATCTAACAGGAGGTCGAGAAAGTGCTGGAGAGTTATTTCCTCTACCACCTGGAGGTTGTTCACTTGAAGAGGTCGAGAAATCATTGGTTAAGCAAGCACTTGAGCGGACAAATTGGAATTTGACAAGAGCAGGTGCTTTACTTAACATCTCAAGAGACCAAGTAAGATACAAAATAGAGAAATACAACCTGAAACCTACTTTAGAAAATACCCAAAATTAACAAAAACTCTTTTTATCAATTCCACGGACCCATCGTCAAGAACTCCTCCGTGGACAGAAGCCATCTTCTCCATCCACACAGGGTTCATACCCACCAGAGTTAAAGAATTGAATTACCCTTAATAACTCATTCAAAGATATTTTCCAATCTTGTGGAAAGTAATCGCTAGTATGAGGAAGACACGAGGTATTTTCGCCATAACCGGGCACGAAACCGTCTTCTGAAGTCTCTGGAGGCTCAACACAATGGTATCCACCTGCATTAAAGAATTGAATTATTCTGAGTAATTCAGTCAAATTAATAACATAATCCATGTTAATATCCGCAGAATGATAGAGGATTATTTCGCCTTCTCCCTCTAGTAATTCGCCCTCCAATATACCTTCTGAGACTCCTTCTTCTCCTTCAACAAGTCCTTCTTCGATACCTTCTGAGACACCTTCTTCAACACCTTCCTCCATTCCTTCCAAAATACCTTCATTAATCATTCCCTCCCCTTCAGTTATACCCTCTTCTAACCCTTCTTCAATCCCTTCTACTATACCTTCTCCTTCAGCAAAACCTTCGGAAACTCCCTCACCTTCAGAGGGGCCTTCAGGTATGACAGGTACAAAAATCGCGACAATATTTCTATCTTTGTCCATCGTTAATGCCAATAAATTTGAATTCTCTCCCTTTACGATATCGCCTGCCCATCCAGCAAACTCCCAACCTGAATCTGGTATTGCAGAAATAGTAGTCATTTCCATGTTCCAGAATGGATATGTTCCAGGAGGTGGATTAGTAGTCCCTTCACCTTCCACAGATATAGTAAGCATTCTCTGGACAGAATTCAACTGAAGTTGTCCTCTTATTTCGCCGTTGGGATAGTTTTGAGAAGAAATAACTATGTAATACAAACCAATAGCAAGTTCAGCAGCCTCACCATTTGAAATCTGTGAGAAGAAAGCTAAGTTATCAACATTAGTATACGAAAACACTACAGGTCCAATAGAACCTGGGAATCCCCTGTTTATAGTTATATTAGTAGGACTAACTACAGAATGTGAACCTGAAAGATACAAGTAATAATCATCTGACCCTTGCACAGGTTGCAATAATCCAAAAGCCTGACCATAAGCAGAAGTATTTACAGGGGGTACCATCTGAGCACCGTTTATCGGCATTGCTATTACTCCAATTCCATCTGGAGGTATAGGTCTAAGCACATAAAGTTGAGCAGAAGAAGATGAAGTAGTTTTGACAGAATCAGTAGCCTCACACCAGTACACACCAGCATCTGCATAAGTAACATCAAAAATTGTCAGGGTAGTAGAAGGCTCACCAATAGGCACGCCATCTTTATACCACTGATATTCTATTGGACCTATTCCACCAGTAGTTTGAACCTCAAATGTTGCATCCCCACCTGCGAATCTATAGGCTTCAGTAGGCTGTTTAGTAAATGTGAGCGGTTCTACCACTGTAAGTGTTGCAGTTTGGGAAGTAACACTTTCAAATGCATCCTCTACTACGCAGAAATATGTACCTGCAGTGTCATTTTGCACATTTGACAAAACCAAATTAGGAGAATTTACTCCAAGATTTAAGTTGATGCTACCAATCCTCTTGTACCATTTATATGTAAGTGTACCCAAACCTCCATCTATCACCACTCTGAACGTATGGGTAGACCCCCTGTATACAATCGCGGATTGAGGTTGTTGCAGGAAAGACATATGATTAGCAACCTGTAGTACAGCAGGAGCACTACTTGCGCCGGCATTTTGGTCTGACACAAAGCATACATAAGTTCCTGAATCTGAAGGTTGCAAATTTTCGAGAACCAAAACTGGGTCTGTGTATGGAAGGTCTATGCCGTTTTTACGCCATCTGTAGGAATACGGGGGAGACCCACCTGAAACTTGCACAACAAAGGTATGGGAACTGCCGGTATACTTCATCCCACCCTCTGGCTGGATATCAAAATTAAATGGAGGAAATAGTTCAAGGGTAGCTTGTTCCGACACAAGTTCTTCTCGTGCGTCTCTAACAACACACCAATATGTTCCCTCATCGATTTCTGATAACGGATAAAGTAGAAATACTGGTGAGTCAGGTCCTACAAGGGCACCATCCCTATACCAAAAATAATGAACTCCACCTAATCCTCCTGTAACTACTATGTTGAAAGTATAGTCATGTCCAAGAATTGCACTGCCCGATTGAGGCTGTTGAACTATTTCCATGTGTTCCGCTACTTCAAAGAAGGCAGGGTTAGACTCAATGGTAAACTGGTCATCGTAAATAACACATTTATAGTAACCCATGTCATCTAATTGTGCATTTTCAATAGTAAGAGTAGGACCTGTTTCTCCTTCTATGATTTCATCATTAAACTTCCACAAATATCTCAGGGTTCCAGATGGTTCACCTGTTACAATCGGAGTAAATGTGAAAGTTTCACCTACATACACTCCTGCATCAGGCAAAGGGTAGGCAAATCTTATTCTATTCAGAATCGTAATATCCGCTGAGTTAGATAGTACTTGTTCACTTCCGGATGTAATGACACACCTATAAGTACCACCATCTTCAACTCTCACGGGATTAAAATTCAAAACATCTGAAGTGGCGGAAGGTACATTTTCCCAGGAATCCCCGTTCCATTTCTCCCATTGATACGACGGTATAGTATTTCCACCACGCACCTTTACAGATAATGAGCAGTTATCTTCATCGGGGACAACATTGTGGACAGAAGCAGGATGTTGAACAACTTCTAATGGGATATATTGCACCACCAATTTAGCAGGTGGTGAACGACGGGACCAATAGGAATCACATATAGTTACAGTAAAATACCTGGGCTCTGAAGTAGGTAATGCGTAATGAATTACCAATTGAGACTCATAAATTGGTGAGCCGATGGTAGAAAAATCACTTATTTTAATTTCCTCCCATTTATAAGCATCAGGAACTCCATTATTGGCTCCACCAACTTGACCTACATTAAACTCTACACGAGAACCAGAAACAACTTCTTGAGACTGAGGAGGCTGAATAATTTGTAATGGAGGATTTTGAATACTCTCATTCCTCATCCATTCTTGTCTGTTCATATTGGCTAACACATAGGAAGAGTAATTTGTTCTTGAATCCTTATTAAGGTCTCCAGAAGCACCTAATAACTCAGGATGGCATCTAAACTTAGAGCAATTGAAATTACCCACAAACTCCTCTATTGTTCTGTCGATTTCCTCCCCGTAAATGGTTATAACTACTCTTTGACCATCTAAATCTAACTCAATTACAATGTCATCCGTCTTAATATCTGATTTCATCTCAGCAAGGATTGAAGGCAAAACATCTCTAAGAATAGTATATATGATGACCCTGAACAGACTTTTAAGGTGCCTGATACCTGTATCCTCACCAACAGTCATATAACCTGCAATGAGATTCACCATTGCATTTTTAAATAATGGACTTTGCTCTTCGAGTAATTCCCACAGAGTCGGTACACCTTCAAAATCGCTAACAAACTGGCTTACACATAATGTAATAAGACCCAACTTTACGCAAACATCATCGTCTCCAGTAGTTATAGTAGTAGTTCCGCTAAGTGAACCATATTGAACTCTTACATTCCGTATCGTTATTTGAAGTGTCTCAACAACTGCCTTGTTGTAAGCAAAGTCATCTCGGATTGTCTGAACATCATTAGAATTAAGCGAGCCGAGAACATTTTGTAAATGGCCATCCAGAACTGCACCAAGCAAATCAAAATGGTCGTTATCGTAAACTCCATTTCCATCATTATCAGCATTACTAAAATAGGGGCTTGTCTGGTATTCCACCTCTCGCCACGCACCAGGAACAGGGTTCCCGTATTCATCATAATGGTCTACCCAAGTCGGCAATAGGTCTATAAGTACGCTATCAAGAGTTGCAAAAATAAAATCTATGTCATACTGGTCTCTAAAGCACTGAGAAATTGCAATAGGTTGAATAAAAAGGACTAAAGATAGCGAGGTTAGGCATGAAAATATCTTTACCTTAAACCCAACGGAATTTTTTGTAGAAAATCCCATAATATAATCTCCTCTTCCTTCAAATTTCAATAGACATGAAATTAGTTACAAACTCTCATAATCTCATTCTATCACACAAGTAATGTAAAAACAATGCTTACAAAAACTCGAGGCACTTTATAAGAAAGGAAGAGGAGATAGTAGTGGTGGACCTGAGGGGATTCGAACCCCTGACATCCGCATTGCGAACGCGGCGCTCTCCCAACTGAGCTACAGGCCCACTATCTTATAATCTATTTTACCAGAAAAAGACTACAAAACAAAAACTATTAAATCTTCCGCTGTAAGAGGTCGAGAAATTCTTTTCGAGTGATAGCATCATCGTGGAAACTACCTAAAACGGAAGAGGTAGTCATGATTGAATTTTGCTTTTCAACCCCTCTCATCATACAGCACAGGTGCCTGCATTCCATTACAACGCCTACACCCTCAGCCTGAGTATAATCCATAATTGCTCGAGCAATCTGAGCAGTTAGTCTTTCCTGTATTTGTAATCTTCGGGCATAAAAATCTACTATCCTCGCTATTTTGCTCAATCCAATTACCTTTTTCCTCGCAATGTACCCGACATGACACCTCCCGAAAAAGGGCAAAAGATGATGCTCACATAAACTATACACCTCTATGTCGCGGGAAATAATCATATTATTGGATTCGGCCTTAAAAATAGCATTGTTAATTATTGACTGAATGTCTTGACGATAGCCAGAAGTTAAAAACTCATAGGCTTTGGCTACACGATAAGGTGTACGCTTTAGACCTTCTCTATCAGGGTCCTCTCCAATTTCAATCAACAATTCTCGAATTAATTGTGCTACTCGTTCGATGTTCATACAAGAATTCCTTCCATATTAATCGTGTATATTCACAATCTATGTTAAGTAAGTGCAAACTGTACCTATGAGCGAGGGAAATTAACGGTTGCTGTTCGGGAAAAACAATTAATTCTGAATTTAAATATAAAAGTCCAGCAAAAACGAAATCCCTTTCAAAAATTTCTGGTGAAGGGATAACACATTCATGTAAGTTCAAAATCAAGTTTTCATATATCAAGATATCAATGTCTATTTCTCTGGGTGCATATTTATCTAATCCTCTTTTTCTACCCAATTCATCCTCTATTTTTCTCAATACATCAAATTTGAAAGATATAGGAGAGATGTCAAACCTTAGTTTTCCCTCCACAACACAATTATAGAAATCAGGTTGAGGCATACCACCTAAAGGAGGGGTCAAAAATATTGGGGAAATATTCTTAATGTCTATGTAATTGGTCAATTTTTTAAGCGAAAGTCTAATGTTCTCCCGAGGCATAATATTCGAACCTATTCCAAGATACACCATAATTAATTTACTCTCTAAAACGGTTAATTTCTACAGCCACGCTTCTTGCAAATCTTAAAGCACCTGGTTTATCTACTACGACACTAACTCCCTTTACCTTACTCTCATTAAGACAAATTTTGGCTATTTCCTCCGCCAATGTTTCCAACAAATAGAAATTTGAATTTTCGACAAAATTAAGCACACTCTTCTTAATATTTTTATAATCAACTGTATCTGCGATGTTATCAGATTTAGATGCTTCTTTAATGTCCGTAAATAGGGTAATGTTAATCACCACATCTTGTTTTTCCCTTCTCTCGATAGGCTCAATTCCTATAATGCACCGCACTACTAAATCCCTGATATGTATTTTGTCAAATTGTTCCATAGTAGTTTTGTCCTAACAAAAATCTACCTCCATCTACAAAAATAACTTGCCCAGTTATAAAATCTGAGTCGGCAAGGAACATAACTGCTTTTACAATATCTTCTTCATTCCCATACTTTTGCAATAAATTTGTCTTTGAAAGTTTTTGCAAATAATCGTTGTCTTTCCCCGGAGGAGGCAAAATAAGTCCGGGAGCAATTGCATTTACTCTAACATGCGGAGCAAGTTCAATAGCCATAACTTTGGTAAGGGTGGCTAAAAGTGATTTTCCCAAGAAATAGGACAAATGATTTTTATCGTATCCCCAAAGCCTTGTATCAAGTAAGTTAATTACTAAACCTCTATTACCAGTATTAAAAATACACCTACTTAACTGAAAAGGTGTCCAAGCGTGGATATTAATGGACTTGATAAAATCGCTATACAATATATTTGAAAAATCGTCCTCCGGATAAATACTGGCGTTATTAACAAGTATATCTATGTTTCCTACCTCAGATAACACAGTATTGGATAATTTTTCTCCAGCCATTGGCTCACTGAGGTCCATTTTTATAATAAAAGCATCTACTCCAATATTTTCTACCTCGTTTTTCAGTGTTAATACTTGGGATTCAGATGTATTATAGTGAAGAACCAAATTGGCACCTTCTCGGGCTAAAGCAAGGGAAATTGCCCTCCCAATCCTTAAAGCCGAGCCTGTGACAAGTACTCTTTTCCCCTTTAACTCCGCCATAGTGAACTTCTCATTATTAGATATCTTTTCACTACTCTATCTTACTTGGACTTCTACATAGTAATTTTGTTTTTTTCTAACAATTTTTAGGAAAAATTTATTCAGATTTTCTTGTTTGAATTTTTCTATCATTTCTTTGAATGAATCTACAGATTCTACAGATATATTGTTGATGGATATTAATACATCACCTTGTTCTAACCTTGATAGTGCGGACCAACTACCCGGAGAAACTTGCTCTATAAATACTCCTCTTAAATCTCTAGGAAGGTCATAGTCTACATAGTCATAAAAGCACAAATCTCTTAGCGTCAGTCCTAACCAATCATT
The DNA here is from genome assembly GCA_964655185.1 of uncultured Nitrospirales bacterium. Taxonomy (GTDB): domain Bacteria; phylum Hydrogenedentota; class Hydrogenedentia; order Hydrogenedentales; family Hydrogenedentaceae; genus Hydrogenedens. The sequence goes on from CAZZMK010000267.1 coordinate 8,753, forward strand.
CTGATATTTATTTAGTAAATTTGGAGACGGCGGGGCTTTTTCCAGCACTGTATAAACTTTTAATTCCTCGCCCTCTCGTAAAATTTTCAATTCTACAGAATTTCCAATGGGTAATCTTTTAATCTTCTCCTGCCACTCATCGTAATCTTCGATTTTGGTTGCCATAAACTTATCACCGTTAACTCCCTTTATAATATCTCCAGGTTTCAGTGGTATTTTTTTTTCTTCCCCCATCTGATAAACTCGAGTAACTAAAAAACCACCTTCCTCGACCTTTATCTTTTCTGCAATTTCTTTTGTCAGTACTTGTACTTCAACGGGAATCCAAGCCTTCGATGCCTCCCTTATTCTTTCTTGCAATTTAGATTTTAAGAGTTTAATAGAAGAATATATCCTACTTCCTTTCCTTTCCACCAAAACCAAAACTTTACATTCAATCTGGTCACCCATCAATTGTGCTGTGACTCTCTTCAACGACTCTATATCGGAGACTTCTTGGTTCTCAACAGATACAATGATATCGTTTATTTGCAATGGTGGTTTTGCCTGAAAAGCAGGTCCCCCCGAACGAAGAGAAGTAATAACTACTCCTTTTTTATCTTTCACACCTAAATTTATCGCTGATAGCCAATTAAGTTCCTTGGCGGTAATACCCCATTCAGGCAATTCTTCCTCTACTGGTATCTTCAAAGAATACTCTTCTGGCGTTAGTATAGTTTTAAATTCAGAGCCTTCTCTCCAATACGATACCTCAAGAGGTGTATTAATTGCTAAAGATGTTAAAAGCGAGTTTATTAGTGGAACCTGTTCCATATATCTAATTTCCACAGGAGTGCCAGATAAGTTTAATAAAACGTCCCCAGGTTTAAGACCGCATTTCTCTGCGGGTGAGTCAGGGTACACATGCCTAATAAGAGCACCTAACGGCATACTTCCGATTATTGGCTGGACTTCAATACCAACCCAAGACCTTTTTACTTTTCCATATTTAATTAAATCATCTACAACTTTTTTCACAATATTTGAGGGAATAGCACCGCCCAAGCCATACTTGATTTCATTAATTCCAATTATTTCACCTTCTAAATTAACAAGTGGACCTCCTGAACTACCTGTAGATATTTCTGCACTATGCCCAATCCATACTACTAAACTGCCTACATTTTCAGAATCGCCTGAGAACATATCGTAGGAATTGAGTTGATAGGGCAAAGTCATTTTTGTGTTGCTAACTATGCCAACTGTCACGGATGGACTTAAAGCCATAGGTGAACCCATAGCAAGCACATAATCACCAACCCTAACTTCATCTGAATCCCCAAATCTAATATAATGAAACTCTCTACTTGAGTCAACGAGAATCTTTAAAACTGCAACATCTGTCAAAGCATCGGTTCCTATTAGTTTTAGAGGATACTTCTCAAGTGTGGAAAAAGAACAATCGCCGTAGAACATTTTACCTGCAACGTGGTGATTAGTAACAATGTATCCCTCAGGAGAAATTACAACGCCACTTCCAAACTTCTCTTGTTTTAATTCTCTACCATCCGCAAAATATTTCTCAACTATATGTACCTTTACAAGAGCAGGCTTTGCATATTCTACCGTTTCCAGAATTTTCATCTGAAGCGATTGCGGTAGGTCCGAATTTTGAAGGTTGTTGGTAACATTGTAAGATTGCGGTGAGGAGAAGAAAGATAAAAATAGTAAAGTAGGAACAAAGACTACAAAAATTTTTATTTTCATTGGATACCTCTTTTCTTCCTATGACTTTGTTATAATTTCAAAAAATCGGTTTAATTATATTAAATTTCGGCAGGGTTGAGACAATGGATATACTTAAAGACCTTAATATTAAAGATTACATTTTTTTGGTTTCTTCCTTTTTATTCGGTGCAGTCTTTGGAAGTTTCTGTAATGTCTGCATTCACAGATTTCCTCGAGGAGAATCTATTATTAAACCTGGTTCACATTGTCCCAATTGTGGTAATCCAATAGTATGGTACGACAACATACCTTTGGTAAGTTGGGTTTTACTTTTAGGAAGATGCCGAAACTGCAAATCGCCTATAAGTCTTCAATATCCGATAGTAGAATTGCTTACCGCATTGCTTTTTGTAGTTATATTTCTTAAATTTAAATATACTTTAGCCACAATAGTATACTCTTTGCTTACCGTAGGGTTAATAATAATAGTCTTCCAAGATTTAAACACTTGGACAATTCCGAATGAGATAACTCTTTTAGGCATACCTATGGGAGTAGGTGTGGCATTACTTGGAATGTTTTTTCCTGAACATGGCTTTAGGCTACAACATCCTTTGAGTGCGTTAGATGGTATAGCGTTAGGTGCAATAATTATTTGTTTATTAGACTTAATTGTAGTTCTTCTTATGAAAAAGCCCGGGATGGGGTTTGGAGATGTGAAATTACTTAGTATGTTAGGAGCATTTCTTGGCTGGAAAGGTGTTCTTGGGAGTCTAATTATTGCGTCCTTTGTGGGAAGTGTAGTAGGAATCATTATTATGAGTTACCATAGTTTTCTTAAAAAGACTTCTTCTGAAGTTTCAAATAACCAAAATAGGAATACTGAAAACAATGATTCTCATCCTATAGATATTGCAGAAGCAGTAATTGTCATTGCCGGAGGAGTATACCTTATTGCAAGAAGTTTGCTGTTTTACCTATTTAATATAGAGAAATCTATTCTTCCCCAAGAGGTAATTAGAGGAATAGTATTCATTAGTTGTGGATTTTTACTTTTTGCGATGTTTATAGCGATAATCTCCATATATGTATGGCAAAAAGAAAGCAAAAAGGGTGTTGTAGAAAAAGAAACTGAGGAAATTGAAATTTCCTTAGAATCACATTAC
>CAZZMK010000268.1:0-3326 GCA_964655185.1 uncultured Nitrospirales bacterium
GCGCCAATTCAAATTAGTATCAGCAGAATGGTATGGAGGCACTTCTTCCCCCTCCAAACTTCCTTCAATCATACCTTCTTGTATTCCCTCTTCGGCACCTTCTTCAGAACCCTCAGATGCACCTTCATATAGACCTTCCGCAGTTCCTTCTATTATACCTTCTTCCTCTTCTCCTTCTACAATTACTTCGCCTTCAATTATCCCTTCACCTTCGACAGTACCCTCCTCTACCCCTTCAGGTATTCCTTCTACTATGCCTTCAGGTTCTCCTTCCAAAACTCCTTCGGAAACACCTTCAGGTATTCCCTCTCCTTCAGTAACTCCCTCTACTATCCCTTCAGGTTCTCCCTCTAAAATCCCTTCAGAAATACCTTCAGACATTCCCTCTCCTTCAGTAACCCCTTCTGCTATCCCTTCAGGTTCTCCTTCCGAAACTCCTTCGGAAATACCTTCAGGTATTCCCTCTCCTTCAACAATTCCCTCCGGTATCCCTTCTAATGAGCCTTCAGGCGTTCCTTCAACAGCCCCTTCTGGCGAGCCTTCTTCAGGAGTCATATATGGCTCAAAATCATAGCAATCCAGAACACCATTTTGATTTATATCCACCGCATCCAATTGCTCTTGTGTAATAGAGGAATTCAATCCCTGTAATTCATACAAAGTAAGTATTTGGTCATCATTTGTATCTATATCAGAGAACAGACTGTAAATTACATTCACACTTGAGAACTCATTTGCGCTTAATTGCCCATCACCATTTGTATCAACAAGTGGCCAACCCAACAAAACGGTATCACTCCAGCCAGTAATCGCCTTTAACTCTTCTTTTGAAAGCAGTCTATTACCATCACTATCACCAAACATCAAAAGGATATAATAATAATGAGTTATATCTGTAATATCGCATGGTGGTTCACCATCGTAAACCCAACTATAATCCTCAGGACAAGGCGGGCACCCACCGCCATCGTCTACCACATTAATATCCAGTGCAGAACTTATAAATGTGTCATAATCTTGTGGAGTAGCAACATGTGCATTATACTCTCCCTTATTGCATACATTATCGAAATCTGGGTCTCCATCCGAAGCAAGGTATTGCCCCGCAGATGTATCATATTCCTCTATCGTAAATGTACCCCAGAAATATATAGTGTCAATAATCTGAACTATTCGATTTATAAAAGCCTCCTCGCCCGTAGTCAGTACTCCAGCCACTACATTAATAAAAGTGGTATTTGGTATTAATTGCCCTATGAAAGGCAAAGAATTCCACTTTGTCTGAGCAGTCACTTTGTTATTTAAATATGCATTACGCACACAGCAGAAAATAGGCAAATCAGGATGTGCGAGAATATAGTCCAATAACCGTGCCTGAGCCACATCTGCTATTCCATTTCCGTCCACATCGGCAGTATCTGGATTCACACCCAACCACGAGGCTATGCCATACAAATTCCTAAGTGCACTTTCGAACCCAGAACTTATTGGAGTCTTGTCACAAGAGGTCCAGCACCATTCTGCATAACAAGATTGTGGAAGAGGACCTATTAAGTCCCAACAATCAAGGTAACCATTATCATCTATATCTACTTCATCAAATTTTTCTTGTGTAATCTTACTACTTAACTGCCTAATCTCAGTTATAGTTACTTTATTATCGCCATCCGCATCTAAATGCTGAGGTAGCAACCCACCTAATCTATTACTACTGACAAACTCATCAAAAGACAAGTATCCATCTCCATCCTTATCAATTAACCACCAACCTAACTCTAACAAAAAACCATTAACAAAAGCCTTTAGTTCATTCTTTGACAATTTCCCATCAGCATTCGTATCTCCGAATAGAACAAGTAGAGCATAATAATTTTCATCGGAGCGCATATCACACTGGGGACCTGACTGCCCTTCACCTTCATTACCTCCTTCGTTCCCACCGCAATCAGGACATCCACCATAATAATCTTTAATTTGAGGATTAGATGCAGAACTTACATAGGCATTAAAGTCGTCTGGCACATTATTTACCCATACATAGTATTCACCCACATTGCATACACCATCGAGGTCTGCATCACCTTTGGCATTAAGATAGACTATATTTGAAGTATCCAGTTCAAGTAAGGATAGGTCAGGTAAATCAGGAATAAACAATTTTAGAGCATCGAGAATAGTTTTGATTATCGCATCATTTCCCATTGTAGCAAGACCAGCAAAAAAGATTTTTAGGTTGTCTAAATCAGGTGGTTCTCCAAGATAAGAAGGCCAGCCTGTATTGATAGCAAGAGCAAGTGCTTCCACCTTCACCCTATTCTCCACATAAGCCCAGTAAATACAATTTCTGGAAGGAGTAATTGAGTTCAATGGATTTTGTCCCATTATGCTGTCAAAAAGACGAGCATGAGCAATATCCTTTATACCATCAAAGTCAAGGTCCAAACTATCAGGATTACCTCCAAGAAGGGGTATCTTCGTATACAGTTCACGCATTGAATTTTCAAAACTTTCTGTGTATACCAACCCAGGAAAAGCACTGCAAGGTGGGATATTACAATAATCCGGGGACTGTGTTTGTGAAAACCCTAAGTTTAATTGAGACAATAAAAGTAATACAGATATAAGTGCTATCTTATATGCCAATCTACTGTTTATACTCATATTCCAATTCTCCTTCTAAATGTTTTTACTGTTAAAATTACTCTTCAGGAAAAAAATAGGAAACCTTCCAGGTAATGTTTCATCAGGTGAAGCAACAAATCAACATCTAAGTACCAATACTGGCGTATAAGTTCCTTTAAGGCAATCAAACCCTTTTATAATTAACTCCTTCCCCAAAAGTTTACTTGCGTTTCCAAAAATAGTTCCATTACCTATACTATTATCTAAAAATTTTTTCGAAAACTTTACTTGATAGTTTTGGACCCCAATAATAGACTTAAAATTACAATTTCTTAGAAGTATCGCTTCTAACAGCCTTATACTTTTTCTGGAAAAATTTTTATTCTGTTCACCGGACAACTTAGAATAGAGAAGGCATAAATCCCTTACATCTATTAAGCCATCCTCATTAACATCATACATTTGGAAATTAGAATAAGATTGATTCTCCATAACTACAGTTACTAACCTTTCCCAGTCTTTTACTGAGAAATTAATATCACCCTGCACCCCGATAAAGACATAAGGTATAATCACTATACAGGCCAAACCTATTTTCCAACCATATTTACACATAAAGAATCCCAATTTAGATATAATAATTATATCACAAACCAAATTACCTGACAATATATCACCTCAAGGAGAAAATTATTATATGCAGC
>CAZZMK010000269.1:0-5914 GCA_964655185.1 uncultured Nitrospirales bacterium
TAGCAGAAGAAGTGCCATTAAAGAAAAAATCAACATCTACTACTCAGCAGAAAGAGACACTCAAGATTTCAATAAACTCCAGAAGATTCTTTACAACACCTATTTGACATATCTAATATTAAAAAAAGTACCCTCTGATAAAGACATTAATGAAGTATGTAGATTAGCAATAGCACTCCAGGATGAAATATTTCTCGAAAGATTTTTATTAAAACTTAACATAACACCTGTTCAATCTGAAACTTATCAGAAACTTATTAATAATTGCGAAAATATCAAAAAAATAATGAACGAACTAAAACTCCCAACACTCAATGAAGGCGAAATTTTCAAACCACAAGCAAAAATATTTTCTCAGTTTTACAATAACAAAAAAATAGAACCACTAACTATAGCCTGGTCTAATTACTGGCACAAACTGGACCAAACTGACAAACAACCTATATTAAATATTGCTTTACTCTACGCTAAAAAGAATGAACTAAAGGACTTTATACCAAGATGGAGTAAGTTACTTGAAAACGACAATGATTTTTGGGAAAAATTATGCCAAAACCTCATAGCAGAAAAATTAACTGAAAGTGCCATAGAGGCAATAAATCAAACAAATTACAATGAGTTCGAAAAAAATATGAGACTTATAAGATATGCTTTAGCAGAAAATAACATCGACTTCGCAAAAGATATATTTGAAAAAACAAAAAAACTTCAAATAAGCCAAGAAGAAAGGGCAGAATTAGAACGATTAAAAACTAATATTTTTGAGGAGGTCAGATAAAATGAGTTACATAGCAGAAAGAATGAGCAAAATAGATGCAAGTGGTATCAGAAAAGTATTTGCACTTGCAGCAAAGATGAAAAATCCTATAAATCTAAGTATTGGTCAGCCAGATTACGATGTAGATGAAGTATGTAAAGAAGTCGCAATCAAAGCAATCAAAAGTGGCTTCAATTCCTATACCCAAACTTGGGGAATTGAAGAATTAAGAGAAGCAGTAAAAGAATATTATATACAAAAATTTGGAGTAGAACTCTCTAATGTAATGATTACTTGCGGAGTCTCGGGTGGATTATTTCTTGCCCTACTAGCAACAGTAAATCCAGGTGATGAGGTAATATTCGCAGACCCTTACTTTGTAATGTACAAACACCTTGTAAATCTATTAGGTGGAAAACCTGTACCCGTAGATACATACCCTGATTTCAAATTCACTGCTGACAAAATTGAACCACATATCACAGAAAAAACTAAGATACTCATACTCAATAGTCCTTCAAACCCAACGGGAGTTACTATCCCAGAAGCAGACTTGAAAGAAATCGCAGAATTAGCCAAGAAATATGAACTTCTTGTGATTACGGATGAGATATATGAATCTCTTTCCTACGACGAGAAACCCGTTACAATTGCAGGTATGTACGACCAGGTAATTCTATTAAATGGATTCTCAAAAAATGCAGGGATGACAGGTTGGAGAATTGGGTATGCAGCAGGACCCGAAGATATAATCCAGCAAATGAATACTTTACAACAGTATACATTTGTATGTGCACCATCCTTCGCTCAAAAAGCAGCGGTGGAAGCATTAAAGGCAGACATGACACCAAAAGTAGAGGCTTATCGAAGGAAAAGAGACTTAATTTATGAAGGTCTCAAGGACTATTTCAACGTGGTCAAACCCAAGGGAGCTTTTTATATCTTTCCTGAGGCACCGGGAGGCGATGGAGATGAATTCGTTAAAAAAGCAATCGAGAATAACATACTCATAATCCCAGGCAGTGTATTCTCAGAAAGAAAAACTCATTTTCGAATTTCTTTTGCTGCGCCCGACGATACTATTAAGAAAGGCATTGAAGAGTTAATAAAACTTGCCAAACAGTTCACTTAATCTTTTACTTTTTAGTAGTCACACAAGCAATTAATTATGAAACTAACTACCGGGACAGAATCCATCTCCTTCTGTAGACTCTTGTGGACACCAATAGTAATGTCTTGAATTAAAGATTTGAATAGCCCTCAATATTTCTTCTAGTGAAATAATCCAATCTTGAGGCTTATAATCTAAATCATGTGGCGTACAAAATGTACCACCGCTATTACCCGGTATATATCCGTCTTCAGTAATAGCCTCCGTAAACGGACACGAATATCCCCCAAAATTAAAAAATTGAATAACTCTTAAAAGTTCTCCAAGTTGGATAACAAAATCTTTGGTGTAATCCATTGAGTGGAATCTTGTGACCTCTTCACCTTCTATTATCACTTCACCCTCAACAATTCCCTCTCCCTCTATTAATTCGCCTTCCGCAGAACCCTCTAACAAACCTTCACTATTCCCTTCAGTTTCACCATCAGAAGTTCCTTCGCCTTCCAGCTGAAGAGGTCGCACAGAAATAACTATCGGTCCATAGGTTTTAACAACATAGTTATTCGGGTCATTTTCACAATAATAACATACATACGAGCCCGAATCCTCAAGTCTCAAATACTTAATATTCAAAGTTCTCTTCGATGCCCCACTTATTCGCTCGCTATCCAAAAGCCTTACACCATCCTTATACCATTCATAGGTAGTCAAATAAACATGAAGGAGTTGAGGAACATAAATCCGCAAATCGGAGCCTTCCGTAGGAGTAGTATTCAAGGGGAGGGGCGTAATATTTGGATTTAGCACAGCATTGACGAAAGCCTGTTTTCCGTCGCACTCAAAATATAAATATTCTTCCGCATTTGTAAAGCCATCTTTATCTGCATCTGCAAATTCTCGAGGTGATAATACACCATCACCATTTCTATCCCTTGCTCCTAAATAATCAGTCAAAAGTTGATAATTTTTGGATTCTATCTGACGGAACGTAAGCCCAGGTAAAAATCTTGCTACATTATCACTCAATAAGGCTATAGATGCGGCTGAAATTGTACCCACTGTTCGGAGTTCACCAAATGTCATATAGGCAGTAAAAAGCGAATCTATACCAGCAAAAACTCTAAGAACCATATTATCGTGTTCTGGAGTAATCTCTCCACCCAAATCATACCTCATCCTTGCAAGATTATTACTCCATGCAGTTTTAACAAGGCTATGAGAAATACCCCCTCTACCACTCAGGTCTATCGTGGGGTCCTTTAAGCATCTTTCTAATAGTGCAAATTCATAACTATCTAATAATCCATTGCCCTTAATATACAAAGTTTCAATATCTACATCATCACCATTAATCAATTGTTGAACCAGTGGGTATAGATTCCCATTTATATCAAGTTTATCTAACTCAAATGAAACTGCAAAGTTGATAAATGGTAAGTACGGTTTAGTTAAAACATTCAAATAGGATTGAATTTCTTCAAAATTATCTACCTCAGGTTTGGTTAAATCTGCAAAGGCAAAAGGTCCATAATAGGTAAACTTACCATTTTCATTCCAATCAGCAGAATTAGGACCACCAAGAGGATTTCCTTCTCTATCTGTTATAGTATCATCATCGATGACATTGATATGGACAACTTCTCTCAGAGTCCCTTTCTGAGGATTCAAATTGGGGTTCAAATCTACAACTACCCTGTAAACCCGAGCATAGCCTTCGGAAGGCTCAACAGAAAATACCTGCGCGTTAGAAATATCTAATTTCTTGCCTACCTCAATTTCAGCAGTTACAATTTCGAAATCAGACACATCCACACCAGTTACTTCCTCAGAAAAAATTACATCGAAAGCATATTGTTCTCCCTTTTCAATATTAACTGGATGAATCCCAAATACCTTAGGGAATTCCAGCCATCTACCTATTATCCTCTCAACTATCCGCTTCGCCATAATGTAATAACCTTCCTCGCTTAAATGCATATCTTTATCAAGCAATGCATCCAGCGGAGTAAAATACTGAGGAAATCCGGGTATATTAACCTCTACGCCATTTTCAGTCCAAGGAAAGGTCCAAACATCATCAGGATTAGGCAGTCTAACCGGAGGATAATCATCTGGCGAAAAACCCGGCTTTACATAACCAGGCGGATAAACAAGTTGCTCAGTGCCAGGTATAGGGTCGTTACCGGAATCGACTTGATACTCATAAACACCATAAGCATACTGCATAAGCCCATAATTACTAATAAAATCCACTCTCTCCCCTTTAGCATCCGCTAACCTCTGCTTATATATGTCGACCACCATTATGCCCAATTGCTGGGTCATCAAATCACATTCACTCCTCTTAGTTTCGCCCCCAAAATCATACGAGGTAAGCAATATCCTAATATCAGGACGAATACTCAAAATAAAATCTATCAGATTGCTCATATCATGATTAACTATTTTTTCAGCAAGTATTTCATTCATATTTTCAGGATGCCCAGGGCATTGCATTCTTATAGAGCGAAGAGGGTCATCTGGAAGTACATATTCTGTCCCGTATAGGGCGTCATTACCACCAAGAGAAATAACCACTATGTCAATGGTAGGATAATCCAGTAACATTTTCTTTATGGCATTTCTAATTTGTTCCGCAGGTGGGAATTGTTCTACATTTACAAATTGAAAAGTCTTACCACCCCCGACCACAGACTCATTTGCTACTTCACAATATCTTTCATATCCAAGGTCTTTTAATGCTCTTTGAAATGACCGAAACCACCACATAAACATTCCCCAACTATCCCCTACTATTGCAATCCTCGGAACAGGGTCTGGAATCTGTTCTAATGACTTAGCACTCATACCCCACGAAAAAGAAGTCAAGCAACAAACCAAAATCAATAATGAATATTTCCAACTTAAATTTAAACTTATCATCTCTAATCTCCCCGTCAGTTGAGTTATATTAAAAACTTGAATTACTCTAATATACATAATAACTATATGCTAACACAATACGAGAAAGGGTATAAAATGTATACTCAAACACCTCTACACGGCAAAGCAGTAATAATAACAGGTGCTTCTGAAGGAATAGGCAGAGCACTTGTAAAGGTACTGGTAGAGGCAGGTGCAAACGTCGTTGCCTCTGCACGAAACATAAATAGATTAAACGAACTTAAACAAGAACTCGCCGACTTTCAAAACCGCATTCTCCCAATTAAAACAGATGTTACCTCACCGGGAGAATGCCAAAAATTAATAGAGGAAACAGTAAAGAATTTTGGGAAAATAGATATTTTAATCAACAATGCAGGAAGAACGATGTGGTGTAGATTCGATGAGATTGAAACCTTGGACATCATAGATGAGATTATGAAACCCAATCTATATGGGGCTATTTACTGCACATACTTTGCTTTACCTTATTTATACGAGACAAAAGGACAAATAGTAGCCGTATCAAGTGTTGCAGGATTAACAGGAGTACCTTGTAGAACAATCTATTCTGCAAGTAAACACGCTATGATTGGCTTCTTCGAGTCACTGAGAATCGAAGTAGCACAAAAAGGGGTAAGTGTAACCATCGTAGCCCCTGATTTTGTAAAGTCTGAAATTCACAAAAGAGCACTAAAAGGTGATGGAACCTCCCTTGAAACTACCCCAATGGTAGAGTCAAAGATAATGACAGCAGAAGAATGCGCTAATCTAATTCTAAAATCTATCATTAAGAAACAAAGACTTCTTATAACCTCAACAAGAGGTAAACTTGGAAGGTGGATGAAACTTATTTGTCCTTCACTGATAGATAGAATTGCAATCAAAGCAATTGATAGAAAATACTAATAGTTACGCTTCTATATCGTAAACAATCACCCTCTCCCAATATGAACTAAAATTTCGTAGGAACTCTTGGTGAACAGGATGAACTTGATAGGAATCATGCCCCGCTATATCTTGAAAAATGACCACAACAGCATAGGTATAACTATCATCCAGTATCTGTCTTTTTTGCGTCTTTGCTGGAATACCTACATATAAATCTACTACCGAGGGTATAT
>CAZZMK010000270.1:0-4243 GCA_964655185.1 uncultured Nitrospirales bacterium
TGAATGTTTAGGAATCTGGTTCGACTCTGAAGAATTGCAACTGATTTTGCAAGGAGATTTTAACGAAAAGAGAAATTTTGAAGAAGTCACATCTGAGGAAAAACCGAAGAAATGTCCCCGATGCAGTAGATATATGAAGAAAGCGGTCAGCAAAGATATTAAGACCGTGCTTTACGATGTTTGTCCTGTAGGTGATGGCATTTGGTTTGATAGAGGTGAACTGGAACAACTTGTGGAGCGATACAACGAATTACCAGGTGCGAAATCATTTCTAACCTGGCTCGCAGAAGTATTTCACTATGAACCCGAAGGAGAAACTAAAAACAAAAACGATAACCATATCGAAAGGAGATAAAAAATGGCAACACTAAACTTTATCCTTATTGCTATTCTGATTTTGATTATTCTGTTCGTCGTATACGTAATTTCGGTTTACAACAGGCTAATCCGCCTTATGAATGAGGTAAAAAATGCCTGGGCTCAAATAGATGTCCAACTGAAAAGACGACACGACCTTATTCCTAACTTGGTTGAAACAGTTAAAGGCTATATGCAACACGAGCGAGCCACATTAGAGCGTATTACAGAGGCAAGAAATCTTGCTATGCGTCCCGGCACCGTAGGGGAGCGCGCCCAGGCAGAGCAACAATTAACTCAGGCTCTTCGCAACTTCTTTGTAGTTGTAGAAAATTATCCAGACTTGAAAGCGAATCAAAACTTTCTTGCACTTCAGGAGGAACTAACATCTACTGAGAACCGAATATCCTTTGCACGTCAGGCATATAACGATGTAGTAATGACCTATAACAATGCTATTCAGATGTTTCCTACCAATATAATTGCAAGTATGTTTGGATTTAAGCAGGAATCTTTCTTTGAAATTGAAGATGTAAGAGAGAGGGAAGTACCCAAAGTATCCTTTCATTAATTAATAATTAATCTAAATAAGCAATGTTTGAACTTGTAAGAAGAAATAAACGAAGGTCTATAATCCTTGCCTTTATAATGCTCACATTAATGTTGGCTGTAGGATACATCATAGGGGCATTTTTAGCATACTTTTTCTATGTTATAACTGGGCAAGGGGTTTATGAAACTCAGACCACCTATCAGCAATCCCAGAGATTTTCCTCTCCACAATACTATAAATATCAATATCATAATAGATATTCTACTTATCCTTACGATAGGAACCGATTTGACTCGTATCCATACTCAAGTCAAAGGACTTCAAGAGAATATCACAGTCGTAGATATAACGAGTATTCTCAACTAACAATAGAAGAGGTGTATTTTTACACCTTTTGTTACTGGGGCCCCGTAGGTTCATTAGTTGCTTTCGCCGTTTGGTTCATTCAAATGCTTGTTGCCTATTACTCTGGGGGAAATATATTGCTCTCCCTTAGCAACGCTCAAAAAATAACCAAAAATGACCATCCTCAATTATACAATGTCGTTGAAGAGATGAAGATAGCAGGAAGACTTCCTGCGATGCCGGAGATTTATATCATTGATGACCCTGCTATGAATGCCTTTGCAACAGGCCGTTCACCCGAGCATTCCGCTGTGGCAGTTACCCGTGGACTACTTACATATATGAACCGAGACCAACTGCAAGGTGTAATTGCTCACGAAATTAGCCACATAATAAATAGAGATACAATGTATATGACTATGCTTGCGGTATCGGTCGGTACCATAATTCTCTTAGTAGAAGGCTTGAGGACTGTTGTTGGCTCTGCAATCCGCGGAGCGGTTTATGGAGGCAGATACACAAGCAGAAGAGACAGAGAAGGATTCGGAGCCATACTAATTGTGCTTGTAATAATATACATATTTGCTTTGATTTTATCGGTAGTTGCTCCACTTCTTGCTATGGTAATTTATTTTGCTTCATCACGGCGGAGAGAATATCTCGCAGATGCAACCTCAGTCGTACTTACGAGACACCCCGAAGGATTAGCCTCTGCTTTGGAAAAAATAGCCTCATCCTACATAGCAAACCCTGTGAAGGAAGTAAACAAATTAGTTGCCCCAATGTATATAGTAAACCCACTCGAACTAAATAACCTCTCAACTTCATCAATATTCAGCACACATCCGCCTTTAGAAAAGAGAATCCAAATACTTCGAGCAATTGCTAAAAATCCAAGTTTTGCTAACTATGAACAGGCTTGGAAACAAATAGAAGGTAAACGAACAAATTTATTGTCTACTCCACCTACGTATGAAACAGGGCTTCCCACAGGTGCAGTCGCCTCTGACTCAGCAAAACCTCTAACACAACAGTCTCCAACAACACCATTGCACCCTATGCAACAAAATATAGATACTGATATCAGAAAAAATGCACGCTCCGCTGGTAATGCCTTACTAAAAGCCCAGAAATATAGATTTCTAAAGTGCCATTGTGGTGTATTTTTAAAAATTCCACCTTCTTACAAAGGGAAAGTTACCTGCCCAAGATGTAAATACCTTCACATAATAGAATACCGATTGGGTCAACACATCCTTCTTTGAACCTACGAAGAAGCGAGGACGCTTCAACTACATTGTCCATATACGATAATGCATATTATTCAAATACCCTTATATAACCATTATATAGCCATAGTTTCTTTTCTATTCACGTCTATTCATAGAGAATTCATGCTTAAGGATGATGTGTAGTTAAGGCATCTTTAATATTAGAAATTCCTTCTAACTCAGTACTTAATATAGTGAATAAAAAAGGAAAGGGGAAGAGTATTTTTTCTATACTCTTCCCCACCTATACTCTAACAAATTATTTAATTTTTATAATACTCTTACTTTCTTCTGCGAAGAGCCATCACACCGCCGAGAGAGCAAATAGCAGTAATAACTGCTAATCCAATACCCGTCGCCACAGGTATAGTTCCTTCTGCTACAATTTCCACTATTACGACATCAGAAGCATACATACCCTTAGAACCATCGGTAACTACGCATTGATAATTTCCTGCATCAGCAGTGGTAACATTGCGAATTATCAAATTAGGCGAATCTACACCAAGGTCTTCACCATTCTTAGTCCATTGATAGGTCACTGGTGGAACAGGGTCTTTCACCACAACTTTAAGGTCAATTGTTCCACCTTCTTCTACCTTAATTCTTCCACTCGGATAAATCTTTACTTTCTCACTGGCAGGTGGAACATATCCCGGATAAATGCTCGGGTCTAATACTGCTTGAATAAATGCATCACCCGGACCTTTTACATCTGCAAAGGCTTCGTACTCTTCAAAGTTGGTATATCCGTCACCATCCGCATCACCATCCTTTGCTAAGAACTCCGGAAGTCTAACATAATTATTTGGGTCACGCTCTATATCAGGTACAAGGCAGGTACCAGGTTGAAGCACATCACAAAGAGCCAACAAACCAGCTACCGTTGCTACCGTCTCAGCACTTGGGTCATCTCCCACAGTAGCATAACCAGCCAAAACCATAAGCAAATTACGGAACAAAGTTACTATATCCTGACGGTCTACACATCCAGGAGGATTATCAGGGGAAATGCACAATGGAGGCACTTCAGGATACATACCCTGAAGGATAGGCCATAAGGAGGGCAGGGTTACCGTTAAAAATTGATACATTCCATCAGTGTAAAGCATCTGGTAATTAGCATTATATGCATCAATTACATCAGTTGGATCTACACCAGGTCGCACCTGACCCGGTAATGTACCCGAAGGAAGGTTTGCATACTTATCCGGATTCTGAACCAATTCTTTAATTACTCTTAGTTCGTAATTACCATCCAACATACCATTAGGTGTTGGCATATCATCAACAATACCACCATTTAAGTCCGCAATCTCACACTGAATCAGAGTTAATAGTGCCGCATCATCTCCCAGCAAATCAATTAACCAGGCAAACTTAGTCATCACCAGGTTATATGCACCATCCATTAGCGCGCAAAAATCTACTTCACTTGGGTCCGGCGGTGGCTGTACAGCATAAGTTGGCGTGGACAGCCCAATCGCGAGTGCTACGATTGCCAATAATAACGCACTTCTCTTTAACATAGTTCCATCCTCCCTCAATAAGGGTTAAGTTTTTTAATTTTTTTATTAACACTTATTCAATTTATCTTCTCAAGACTGCCTACAGCCTTGATTCGTTTATTACTATACCACAAAAGAAGTTAAAAGTCAAGTCAAATTTTGAAAAATTTTTATTTTTTCCGTGGTCATACCGATAGTGTTTTTAATTT
>CAZZMK010000271.1:0-5844 GCA_964655185.1 uncultured Nitrospirales bacterium
ATACGGGGGACCAGGGTTTCCTCCTAACTTGTCCGCTCGAAAAATTTTCTCTTCTGTAAAGTTTTTAAGTAAAATACTAACTTAATTTTGAGGTAAAGTTTATATGAACAATGAGAACCGAGTGTTAAGTATTGAGATTTACGACACCACACTAAGAGATGGTGCACAGGGACCTGGCATAAAGTTTTCAGTAGATGACCAACTCCGTGTAATTCAGGCGCTGGATGAATTAGGTGTGCACTATATTGAAGCAGGTCAACCTGCATCGAATCCAAAGGCGGAGCAAATATTTGTTAAAGTTAAGGGCATTAAATTGAACAATTCAAAAATAGTAGCATTTGGGAGTACGCGCCATCCTCGGGTTAAAGTAGGTGAGGACCCGAATTTAAATTCACTTCTTCGTGCTGAGACAGAGATTGTAACGATATTTGCGAAGTCTTCATCCCTACATGTGGAGGAGGTGCTTGGAATATCGCTTGATGAGAATTTGAAATTGATAGAGGATTCCGTAACTTACTTGAAACAGCATAATAAAAAGGTTTTTTTCGATGCTGAACACTTCTTTGATGGTTTTGATTTAAATCCTGAATATGCATTGAAGACACTCAAAGTAGCAATAGATAGTGGTGTAGATTTGCTTGTGCTGTGTGATACGAATGGAGGGCATTTACCGCATCAGGTAGAAGAAATAACTCGAAGAGTTGCAAAAGCATATCCCAATTTCCCCCTTGGGATTCATACACATAACGATACGGGATGTGCTGTGGCAAACTCTATTTCTGCTGTGATTGCGGGAGCCAGGCATGTTCAGGGAACTATCAACGGCTACGGTGAGCGCACAGGTAATGCCAACCTTTGCACATTGATACCTAATCTACAACTTAAGATGGGGTTTAGGGTAATTTCTCCGGAGCAGATGAAGAAACTTACTTATGTGTCACATTTAGTTGCAGAACTTGCCAATGTTGCTCCTCGAGATTGGGATCCCTATGTGGGAAAGGATGCTTTTACTCACAAGGCAGGTATGCATGCGGATGCGGTTCGGAAAACTAAGATTAGTTATGAACACGTTGACCCATTTCTTGTAGGAAATACAACTCACATAACCGTGAGTGAACTTGCAGGAAGGGCAAATTTGATACAAAAAGCACAAGAATTAGGTATTGTTCTTGAAAAGGACAATCCGCAACTAAAGAAATTGCTTCAAAAAATAAAGCAATTAGAGCACGAGGGTTACGAATTTGAAGGTGCAGACGCATCCCTTGAATTGCTCATACTAAAGACGATGGGTATGTATAAGCCACCCTTCCATGTGGTAAGTTTTCATTCGAGAGTAAACCAATGGGCTATGGACCGGTCTGCAGAGTCCGAAGCGACAGTAAAAATACTTTTGCCAGATAATACATTTGCTCATACAGTTGCGGAGGGTAACGGTCCGGTCGATGCTTTGAATAACGCTTTGCGTAAGGCTTTAGAACCCTATTTCCCACAACTAAAATCTGTCCACCTCGATGACTATAAGGTAAGAATTTTAGATGCACAGAAGGCTACTAAGGCGGTTACGAGGGTTTTAATTGAGTCAAGTGATGAGACACGGCAATGGTGTACTGTGGGTGTATCGGAAAATATAATTACCGCCTCTTTTAATGCTTTGATAGATAGTATCGAGTATAAACTTCTCAAATGTCCGGGTAATGTGTTCTCGAAAAGTAGCAAAGGTGAAGATTAGGTTGTTTTAATCCTGATGTTGGTAATATTTATTTTTTGAGCAATGTAATGGTGGATTGTTTGGGTGGCTGTGTAAGGTAGTAAAGGTAAATTATTCAAACACTTTTTCCTCTTCTTTGTCGGCGTTTGGTGCGTCCATTTCTACATTGCGGACAAGTTTTGCAAAATCAGGATGAAGACATTCCTTATACCATTCGTGCTGGATAATTAAGTCCATTATTTCGTTTGTTCCAACCCATATCATAGAGAGTCTTATATCTCTAAGGATTCTTTCGATTGGATATATGTTGGTATAACCTATACCACCCATTACCTGCATGCAATTGTTGGCAATAGTCCAGGCAGATTCGGTAACGAACTTCTTAGTTTCTGAAATCATTCGCCTTACTCTACCTGGGGGCACTATACCTGAATCTACCGCACGGGCAGTAGCGTATACCATAGCACGGGAAGCATCGAGTAACATAGCACTGTCGGCGATTTTGAAGCCAACTGCTTGGAAATTTGCAATGGGTTGACCAAATGCTTTTCTGCGGGAAGTATATCTTGTGGCAATCTCTACTGCAGGCCTGACGGAGCCAATAGTCATAGCGGAGGTGCCTAATCGTTCAGGAATCATATTCCTCACAAATACATCGAATCCCCCATTGATACCATTTAGAGCAAATCTTTCTGGTACTTTCACTTCGTTTAGGATTAATCTGCCTGCGCCTCCGCCACGCACACCCATTAAGCCGTAGATATATTTAGTCTCTACGCCTTTTGTGCGGGGAACCATAAAACAGGTTAATCTTTCGTGTTCAGGTGCATCCGGGTTTGTTACCGCATATACCATAAACCAATCTGCTCCTTCCGCACCAACTATAAACCTTTTCTGACCAGTTATAACCCAGTCTCCACCTACCTTGCGTGCTCTTGTGGTTGTACCGAAAAAGTCAGAGCCCCCTCTTGGCTCGGTAAGGCATTCTGCAGCACAAACCTCTCCTTTTAGAAGTGGAATGACAATTTCTTTTTTTAATTCTTCCTCGCCAAATTCGACTATTGCTTCTGCTACGATATCTCCCCCAACTCCCCAGAGACACGCTAAGGAATAACTTGCTACGCCGATTTCTTCCGCAACTATAATATCGTCAACCCATTTTAATCCTCTGCCACCATATTTTTTGGGAATTCTGATACCGAGCAAGTTTCTTTTGCCTGCTTCTTTGAGAAATTCACGAGGAAACTGGACTCGTTCTGCATCCATATCAAGAATTAATTCGCGAGGAATAGATTTAACAAACTCTCTGGC
Organism: uncultured Nitrospirales bacterium; assembly: GCA_964655185.1. Taxonomy (GTDB): domain Bacteria; phylum Hydrogenedentota; class Hydrogenedentia; order Hydrogenedentales; family Hydrogenedentaceae; genus Hydrogenedens. The sequence goes on from CAZZMK010000271.1 coordinate 3,020, forward strand.
TTCATCTCTTAGTTTTATTTGTTCTTCAGTCATCATATAATCAAACATAATGAGGGCCTTTCTTGTATGTTTTTAAGTATTTTGTGTATTTTTAGATTAACCATAATATATCTTATCAAAAGTTTTTGTTATTTTTTTAGTTTAATATGGTAATATAATTGCATAGGAAATCAAGAAAACTTAAAAATTTAAGCAGGAGGAAGGCATATGTTTTACAGAAATCAGGTGTTATTTATCGGGCTGATGATTCTTCTTTCTTTTATGATTCAAGGGTGTAAGCCGTCATTAGTTGTGAGCCCTCAGCAGTTAGTTTTTTCTGCGGGTGAGACTACTAAGAGTTTTCAGGTGTGGAATGGTACTCAGTTAACTAAACTGGATTTCACAGTTCAACCACAGGAAAGTTGGATAACTGTAAATCCAAATAATGGCTCAAGTAGCGGTCCTAAGGACAAGAAAACAATAGAGGTCAGTATAACGAGGAATGAAATTCCCTTAAGTGGTGCACAGGGAAGTATTGCTATAAAATCTTCAAAGGGAGGTGAGAAAGTTGTGGAGGTAGTGGTTAGCCCTGTGGGAGAGGGTGAAGGAGAAGGTACGGTGGAAGGAGTAGTAGAGGGTGTTGCAGAGGGTGAAGTGGAAGGTACTCTGGAGGGTGAAGGTGAACAACCTCCACAAGAGGAAATTTCTATCATCGGCTGGGTAAAGGATGTAAATGATAATCCTATTGGTTACGCTACAGTGGAATTGCTTTCTACTGCCCATAAGGTATATTCAGACCCAACAGGACTCTTTATCTTTGAAAGGGTAGCAGACGGCACCTATGTGTTATCTGTCCGTAAGGAAGAGTATGCCAACTATTCTGTAGAGATAGATGTTGGTGAAATTAAGCCTTTGACGGTTAATGTGGTTTTGAAGAGGATATTATTGGCTGGAGAACTTGATGCGGAAACTGGTGGTAAGGTAGAAGATGGAGATGGTAACTCAATTGATATTCCGCCTAATTCCCTTATAGACAAGGATGGAAATCCGATAGTAGGGGATGTAGAGGTTTATATTACAACTTTAGATTTGAGTAATCCTAATGAATTGTCTGCCTTCCCTGGAGGTTTTCAAGGTATATCATTGTCGAAGAATGGCGAGCGTGTAATGCTGGAGAGTTTTGCTCTGGCTGATATAAAGGTAATGCAAAACGGTGAGGAACTTAACCTTAATCCAGCCAAAGCGGTTACTGCGGTTCTTCTGCTTGCTCTTCCTGATACTACTCCATTACAAACAGGAGAAGAAGTGCCTTTGTGGTATTTCGACGAGGAGCAAGGTGTATGGATAGAATCAGGAACGGGTACAGTGATAGAAGACGGTGGTAAAAAGTATTATCAGGCTAATATTCCTCATTTGTCCTGGTGGAATTGTGATGCTCCGTTGGAGGATAAGAACTGCATAAACGGTATGGTAGAGGATAAAAATGGATATGCAGTTGCAGGTGCAATGGTAAGGGCGGTTGGGGTCAGTTATAATGGAATTACCACGGGTTATACAGATACAAGTGGATACTTCTGCTTGAATGTTAAAAGAAATTCGACTTTTGACCTTGAGGTGTATTTGCCGGGTGGCAATACCCCCGTAGTAGTTCAGCAGTATACTGGTATAGATGAGCCTGCCTCTTGTGAGACCGGAGGATGTATACAAATTCTCGATCCGATAATAGCGGACTATAATAGTTGTGTGCAGGGATATGTTAGGGATTCTGAAGGGAATGCGATTGTAGGTGCAGTTGTGCGGTCATCTATAGGAACTACTGCGGTTACGAATTCTAATGGATATTATTGTCTCGATGCATTTGTGCCTGAGGGTGAATCCGAGTTTGTTATCACAGTGTTTACATTATCTCGTCCACCTGTGATTGTGACAGTGTTTCCGGGAGCGAATTGCACCAGTGGTGATTGTGCAGAGGCTAATATTGAAATTGAATATCCGGAAGATGGGGATTATGTGGGTTATGTGGGCGTGTCACAGCATAAATACAAGTACTACGGGATGGAGGACCCATACTATTATGTTGAACCGTTTGCCATTTTTGCGACTTTCCCCGGAAGTCCGTTAATACCTTCTGGGTTGGATAACTGTGCACTCGCGGTAGGAGAATATGAGATTGAAGAGGAAGGAGAAGAAGGTGAGGGTGTTGTAATTCCTAACTGGTCTGGTCTTGACCCCGGCTCACCTGGATATTTCATAGGTGGGAATTATTACACAGATATGGTGCGATATGCTGATTTGGTCTCAGAGTGGGGTTGGCATAATCTCGAACCCTGGATGTACTCACAGTTTGTAAGTGCTACTTCCTCATCAATGAATACGCCTATAACTGATTTCATATGTGGTTGGCCTGGAGGATTGGATATTGATGAATTTGAATTTTCTTCTTCTATTCCCGCTGATTTAGTTGTAACATCTCCTTCTTACGAGGAAAACTACTACTACAATACTTTCAATTATAATCCTAATGAGGATTTACTTATTGAGTGGGTCCCTGAAGAAGTTCCTTCTGGATTAGAGAGTTATGTTCAAATAATGCTTAATGTAAGCATTATTACTTGGAATGAACAAGGTGGAAGAGTTACTTATGGGATGATTATGTGTAATGTTGTGGATGATGGTTCCTACACTATACCAAGAGAATTACTTCAACAATTGCCTGAACTGGTGCAATCCGAAACTACACATAGTAGTGTAAATTTAACGATTATGAGGGTTTATGCTAAGGAGATTGAAGTTCCTCTTGTTAGAGGTGGTTTTGGAAAACTTCAAGTATGTTCGGATAGTAGTCT
>CAZZMK010000272.1:0-14281 GCA_964655185.1 uncultured Nitrospirales bacterium
TTCTAACCTAATCTCCAAGGTGCACGCATCGAGGGTTGCATCATTCTATTCGCCTCATCATCGTTTATGAACATTTCTTTATCAGGGTCCCAACGTAATTTTCTACCCAACCGCATTGCGATATTAGCCATATGACACATAGTAGCAGTATGATACCCTACTTCGACGGGAGCCATTGGGTCGCGCCTCGTTTTTACACATTCAATAAAATTTTTATGATGTCCTTTACTCCTGCCTAAATGTATCTCATTAGGACCAATAGTCTCATTAAGAAGAGAAGGAGGGTTAGCCCGCAAGTCTCCTCCGTGAATATGAATAAATATCCATCCTTTATCCCCTTCAAATTTTATACCCCGAGGTCCAATACTCTTACCAATAAGTTCCACTCCATTGGCATATTCAAATCTAAACTCATAACTCATTGCGGTATTGAATAGTCCCTCTTTGGGGAAGAAACCCACACCTTCTACGGATATCGGTGTGGTATGGTCAGTTCCATTACCCAACTGCCCTAAGTCTATTATATGTGCTCCTCTATCCGTCATCTCACCACCGCTATAATCAAGAATATACCTAAACCAGAAATGACACCTTTTCTCAGTATACGGCTCTTTTGGAGCAGGTCCTAACCAGAAATCATAATCGAACCAAGGAGGCACAGGCATTTCAGGTTGAGGGGGAATAGGTCCGTGATTGTCTATAGGCATAAAAACCCGGATGGTGTGCAGTTTACCTATTCTTCCATTTCTAACAAGTTCACAAGCAAACCGAGCATTATCACGAGAGCGTTCATGACTACCCGTCTGAAATACCCTCTTATACTTCCTCACAGCCTCTACAACCGCTTTACCTTCCGGAATAGAATTAGCCAAAGGCTTTTCACAATAGATGTCTTTCCCAGCCTTCGCTGCCTCAATAGAGATTATTGCGTGCCAGTGGTCAGGAGTAGCAATCATAACCGTATCAATATCCTCACGTGCAAGCAACTCCCTAAAGTCATGATACACATCACAACCCTTATATTGAGGCACATTCTTATTCTGAGCATAAAACTCATTTACAATGTTTTTCGCCTCTTCAGCATGCTTTTTATCCACATCACACACTGCTACGACTTGAACTTCTGGAATGTTTAAGAATGCCCGCATATTAGCCTTACCTTGTCCACCTACACCTATACAAGCAAGCGTTATCCGTTCATTAGCAGATACACTGCCATCCGCCCCTAAAGCAAAGGAGGGTATAAAAGTAGGTGCAAGAGCAAGTCCAGCAAGTGACTTTATGCTACTTGACAAAAAACTTCTACGAGAAACAACTTTGCGATAATCCATATAGATTCTCCTATCAATTTTGAATAAGACCCTGTATTGGAATAATTTTATGCCAATTATATAGTAAAATTAAAATTTTGAGGGGAAAAAGTCAACATTTATTGCGGTCAGAAAAATTAATTATTTTGATCGAAATCAAAAAGAGATTTAGCAGTAGCAGTCTTTAGATGGTACAGTGCCCTCAATAACCCCACTCTTGCAGATGCTAACCTAACCTCCGCATCAACAAGGTCTCTCTGGGCCTCATTCAATCTAACTAATGGTGCCTGCCCTGCTATAAATTCCTTCTCCACAAGGTCTCTATTCTTTCTTACATACTCTGCAGTCTCCTTTTGTAATTTCAATTGTTCCAAAGCAGATTTTAGTTCCTGATATGCTGTGTACACCTCTGAAATAACCCCTATACGCGTGAGATTATAATTTTCCTCCGCTTCTCTCAACGAAGCCCTCGCCTCTGCTCTCATTGCCTTGTATTTTCCACCCGCAAACAATGTATAGGACACATCTAAACCTATATTAGTTGAAAAGTCATCACTGCGAAATTCACTATCTACCTCTCTTGTGGCTGTACGGGATACCGAAACTCCTATCTGTGGATATAGAGTAGATTTAGACTGACCTACCCTCGCTTCAGCCTGACTCACAGACAGGTTCGCCACTTTTAAATCAGGTCTATTTGTCAAGGCAAAACTAAGCAAATCATCCACATTTAGGTTTTGTTCTATCTCAGACTCAATATTATCTGGTAAAGGTGCGAGTGAAACCTGGTCTGGAAGTCTACCATCGCTTAAACCCATTACTTCTCCAAGTGAAATTCTTGCTATCTCTCTATTTTGTTGAGAATTTATTATCTGCGCAGATGCAGACCTTAACCTCACCTCAAAGTTTAAAATGTCACTGAGAGAACCTGCTCCCTTTTCATATTTCGCTTTTGCTTCATACAATAATCTCTCGTTAAATGCCTTATCCGCTTCCGCTATCTTGAGGTTCTCTTCCGCTAAATGGACAGCATAATAACTATTTGCAACTGCATAAAGAAGTTGCCTTATCGATTCTTTTTTTGCCTCTTCCACACTCACTTCAGATAACTTTGCGAGTTTCACAGTATATTTTCTTGAAAATCCATCAAATAAGGTATATCTCAACATAAAACTCAGTGTGTAATTATTTTGATATTCTGGTACTTCCTTAGTGGCAAGATAAGTAGAAATCCAGTTTGAAATAATCGTATCCCAGGGAATGCCTCCAATTAATGCTTCTATTCCAGTTGTACTTCCCCCATAACTGGTAATTCCCCGCGAAATGCTCTGCGAAATCATTTGGGAACTCTGATTCCAAATTGAGTCTTTAGCACTTTGTACCCTTGCATCGGAAAAGTCCAAATGCGAAGCAGAATAACTTGCCATTAATTGAGGATAATAATTCGCCACAGCCTGTTTAACCCTTTGTTTTGCTTGTTCTATCCGATGTTCAATTGCTCTTATCGATGGATTTTCTCGTAATGCTATCTTTTGAGCAGTTTCGAGGTCGAGTACTTTCGGAAGAATAAAATCAATAGTTTCACTTCCCATCTCTTGCTCTTCGCATATTGCCAAATGTGCTAAAAGAATGAGTATGATAGTGAATACCAAAAGAAGGGTGAACGGTAAATTAGGGCTCGTTTTAATACCTAAATTTGCGAATTCCATATTTCTCTATTAACTCCTTCGATTGCAACACTTTTTCAGGTGGTGCTGATTCTGTTCTATGTCCAATCTTACGGGCAGGAACTCCAGCCCAAACTTCATAAGGTCCAACCTTAGTATCTTCAATAAGCACGCTTCCTACACCTATAATTGCACCATCTCCAATCTCCACCCCAGGATGAATATAGCACCTACTACCAATAAGGACATTATCTCCAATAATTACGGGCTTTGCAATATGAGGAGTCAATGCAAAGTGCTCCTCAGTACCCCAAAATACATGGTTAGTATCCCGTATAACTGTAAACTCTGCTATAGCAGTGTGACTTCCTATTTTTATTAAGCAGGTAGACTCGAGGTAAGTATAATAACTAAGCAACGAGTGAGTACCAATAATAATTTTCCCTTCTCCATGTGTTCTCATTATTACATAATCTCTAAATCTACAATAATCTCCACACTCTACATGTCCCTCTACTGTGAAGTGCTTACCTTGAATACGGACCCGTTTCCCCTTTTTTGCAAACTTTAATCCATAATAGAAACTTCGCCATCTTATAAGCAATGGTTCAATCATTTTTAATATACATCCCATTAAGAATTTTCAAATTCTTCTTTATGCTTAATTAAAATAATTGCTGGTTCGACTTCTTCCGGTTCAGGGAACCCTTTTCTCTTAACTAAAGACAATACCCTCTTCATATCATTCAAAATCGCGATAAGCGTCGGCAAAAGCACTAAAGTTACGGTAGTAGCAAAAATAAGCCCGATTGCAAGCGAAACTGCCATAGGTTTTAAAAACTGAGATTGCATATCCCTCGTAAATAATAAGCCAATCAACCCACCAAATGTCGTTGCGGATGTCAAAAATATCGCCCTAAATCTTCTCCTACCCGCGTGAATTATAGCATCTGAAAATTTCAGCCCCGAAGCGAGGTTGTTATTAAAGCAGTCAACCAAAACTATTGCATCATTTACTACAACACCCGCTAAAGCCACTATTCCAAATAAACTCATTAAAGTTACTGTAAGTCCAAAAATCAAATGACCAATCAAAGCACCAACTATTCCAAATGGAATAGTCGACATTATTAATATAGGCTGAGAATAAGAATGGAAAATAGAGGATATGATTAAAAATATCCCTAATAGTGCAAGAGGAAAACCAATTTTTAGAGAACTTAAGGCATCTCTACTTGTTTGCTGAGGTCCCTCAAATGACCAAATAAGTCCTGGATATTTTTTCTTTATAAGTGGTAGAAAATTTTGAGCCAAATCCATTGTTATTTCATTCGAATTAGCCTTAGTAGTATCCACTTCAGCAGAAACCACAACCCTACGCATACCATCCACGCGAGTTATTGTAGCAAAGCCTGGAGTATACTCAACATCTGCCACAGTAAACAAAGGGACCTCATACCCTTGCGGAGTTCTAATTCTTACATCATCAAGAATAGACAAATAACTCCTATCTTCTCTTGGATATCGAACCCTAATTCTTATGTCATCTCTTCCTCTTTGAATTCTAACCGCTTCTTCTCCAAAGAAACCACTCGCAAGTTGTCTCCCAAGAGAATCCAATGTCAACCCCAATGTATAACCTTCTGGTTTAAGTTTGAATCTTGCTTCAATCTTTGCCGGTCTATAATCATCTTCAATTTGATACACCCCCACATAGGTTCTCAATTTTTCCTTTATCTCCTCTTTTGCCTGAAGCAATTCCTCCAGATTTTCACTTCTGAGCCACAGTTCTATCCCAGTACCCGTAGGACCTCCCCCCATTGCTTGGAAACTCTGCTTTAGTACCCCAGGTATCTCCCCCACCTCCTGTGACCACTCCGAGGTAATCTTTTCCGAATGTATCCCCCTTCTCTCACTTGGCAATAACTCCACTCTTATCTCACCTCTATTACTCCCGCTCTGAGGATTAAAACCACCTCCACTACTCTGCCCCACAACACTAAAAATCCCCTTTATCAATGGCTCCCCAGTAAGGGTATTCGACTTCTCCGCTAATCTTCTCAAAGCATTCTCAGTCTCTCTCACTGCTGATTCAGTAACAGAGATAGGTGTTCCCGCAGGAAATTCTATTTCTGCAGATAGAAAGTCCCCATCCACCTTGCTGAAAACTTCAAACTTAATAAGTTGCCCATTTACCATTCCAAAGATGACCAATGAAACAAAGATAAAAGTTGCTAAAGTTAAATACCTATATTTAATCGTCTTGGATAAAAAAGGTAAGTATCTCTTCTCTACAAATGTATTCAAAAAATCACTAAAAAACCATCTTATTCTTCTGAGGGGATGTTTCCGAGCCTCAGATTTAGGGAGCGTATGAGAAAGGTCTGGTAAATCATTCAAGTGTGCGGGTAGTAAAAATAGTGATTCAAATAGTGATACACTCAATGCAGATATAACCACCACAGGCAGAATCCTTATAAATTTACCCATTATGCCTCTCACGAACAAAAGTGGTAGAAAAGCCACAATAGTAGTAGTAACCGCACCGACCACAGGTAAACCTACTTCTTCTACCCCTAAAACTGCCGACTTTAATGGAGAATTTCCTCTTTGCCTGTGATAATAAATTGCCTCACCTACAACTATCGCATCATCAACCAACATACCTAACACCATTATCATCCCAAACATAGACATCATATTTATTGAATCACCCCTAAGGTATAAGATACTCAACGCTCCAGCAAAAGAAATCGGGATTCCTAAAGCCACAAAAAAAGCAAGTCTCCCATTCATTAGCATTAAGAGTAAAAGTACAACTATTATTAGCCCTTGGATACCATTATCTCTTAATAAAGCAAGTCGTGCCTTTATCATCCGAGAACGGTCAAGCCATATAGATAACTTCACATTAGAAGGAAGAACCTTATTTTTTTCACTCACATATTTGTAAACAGCATCTGCAATAGCAATATCATCTTCTTCCTGCGTTCTGAAACAGGCTATAGCCACACACTTCTCGCCATTGTAGGTAGCAATCATAGGGTCTTCCACAAAATCATCTCTTATGTTGGCTATACGGTCGAGAGTTATTACCTCACCACTGGGTAAAGATAGCACTACAATCTTTGCAAGTTGGTCAGCATAATATTTTCTCCCCATTGTCCGCACTCTGATTTCCGCCCCCTTTGTCCTGATAAGTCCAGAAGGAATATTAAGATTATTAGCCCGAACCGCATTTGCAACCTGAGCAAAGGTTAGTCCATACTTTCTTAACATTTCCTCAGAAACTTCTATACCTATTTCATATTGCTTCGCCCCGAAAATCGTTACTTGAGAAATCTCAGGTAAAGCCTGAAGTTCATCTTTTATCTGTTCCGCATACTCCTTTAATATTCGGTCGGGCAGGTTCCCAGAAAGAACAACTTGAATAACCTCTCGGCGAATTGTAACTTCATTCGTTATTGGCTTCTCAGCATCCCTCGGAAAAGTGGATATCGAATCTATTGCATTCCGCACCTTATCGTAAACTTTACTTAGGTCATAAGAGTCCATTACCTCTATAGTAGCCATCCCCATATTCTCAGAAGCCACGGTAGTATATCGCTTTATACCCTCCACCATATCAATCGCTTCTTCTATCTTTCTACATATCCCTTCTTCCACCTCCTCAGGGTCCGCTCCAGGATAAGGTACTGTAACAGTTATCATATCCAAAGAAAACTCGGGAAAAAGTTCCCTCCGCATTAAAAGTAAGGATAAAAGACCGGAGAACAAAATCAATATTGTAAGAATATTTGCAAACACTCTGTTTTCAACAAAATATCCCAAAAACTTATTCATACACTCGAGCCTTTGCTATTCTTTACCTCTACAAGCAAGCCCTCAAGAGGATTTACTAATCGCGTAGTGATTACTTTCATCCCTGGCTGAAGCCCCTCAACTATTACATCATCTCCTTGCATAAGTATCCTACTCACCTCTTTATATTTCAGCCTATTATCCTCTACTGTGTAAATAATCCCTTCAAATGTTACAGAACTTTCTGGTAGCCTATAAACATTTCGTAGAACTTTTCCAGGAATCTTTACCTGACAAAACATACCCTCAACTAAAGGAAGTTTATCCTCACCCTTCGAATATATATTTTCTTTCTCTATTCTGACCACAACATACACAGTTCTACTTTTCTGGTCATACTTTTCTATTCTATTTAAAATCCCAATCCACTTATGATTCTCTTTGTCTTCGGTCCAGAGTATTTCACATTCCCTCGGCTCTAATGGGGGGAACCATGCAAGTTCCGAATTAACTACTTCTCCCATAAAAGGTAACCATAACACTGCACTCTTTGCATCTAATGGGATAGAAATTTCAAGCACAGAATCATCTGAGACAGTGAATAGAGTAACACCAGGATTTACATATTGACCCGCTTCTAAATTTACACTTTTAATTCTCGCATTGAAATTAGCCCTTACAACAGTGCGCGACAAATTTAATTCCGCTTGCGCTACTTGGGACTCTGCATTTTTAACTGCCTCTTCCGCTTCCTTTATCCTAAGTGGATACAAATCCACTGTTTGACGAAGTTGATTGTAAGCATCAAGAGCCTGATTATATGCTCTCTCAGATGCCTCAACACTAGACATAGTCCCAACTTTGTCCTTATCAAATAGATTTTTAACTCGTTGAAACTCTGAATATGCAAGGTCTCTTGTTCTCTCAAGAGTTTTTAACCTCTCTTTATCCGAGGCAAATTGTTTCGTTAATCTATCTAATGTGGCTTTTGCTTGGTCTAAACTTGCTTTGGCACTATTTAACCTTATTTCGTAGTCACGAGGTTCTATCTTGAAAAACTCCTCACCCGATGGAATTACCTCACCCACTTCCAATTTGGGATTAATCCATATAACCCTCCCAGAAACCTCAGAAGCAATGGGAACACTTGCCAAGGTCCTGACCTCTCCAAAACCCGTCAATTGGACCTGAAAATCCTCAGGCACAACTTCAATAACCTCTACAGGTATAGCCCGTTCTTCTTTCTCTGCTTGAGCAGGGGGCTTCTTTAGAGATGAAAACGCTAAAAAAGCTCCTATTCCAAGAGCAATTATAATTATCGGTAATATGACTTTGAATAACCCTACCTTAACTATATCGAAGTAATTAATTTTCTCTTCTCCCATGATTTATACCTCATTAACTTATAAAATCTTCTTCTCATGTCTCATTTACCAAAACTTTGTTTTTTAAGATGTTCTCTAATTTTCTGATATATCTCTATCCACTGCTTCACAGTCTCATCATCGAGGCTCTCCAATAAAGCCGAGATTCCTCTAAGTATCTGCTTCTTATGGTATTCAAGAATTCCTTCTGCTAAAGGCGAGAGCCTTATCTGTATTTCCCTCCTATCCTCCTCCGATTGCTCTCTTACCGCAAGCCCCATATCCACGAGTTTATCCAACATCAAACTTGCCGAAGATGCACTTACCCCTAACTTATCCGAGAGTTCCTTCAAATTAATAGGCTCATTCTCACGAATAGTCACAAGCATGTGAAATTGAGGCATAGTAAGTTCATGCCCAATTTTCATACCCTCTTTTAAACCACTTGACATATGAAAGTAGCGATGAATCCATTTCTGAATTAATTGAACCGTTTCAAATATTTTTTCTGCTTCTTTCGAGTAGTCTCTCATCTTACCTAATTCCAAAAATATCATGTTCATCAACAAACTATAAATAACTATTTATTTCTACGTTCCCAGCAGTAGTTATCTCCTCTGGAACTACTCAATAACAAACCTTATTTAATTTTATCATAAAATAATTTGAAAATCAAATTATTTTACAACAAAACTACTTTGCGTTTCTAAAAACCGAGATAACAGCAGGTTCAATAATATTAGTTACTACGTTATCCCAAGAAATAACTTTCCTACCATTCATAGATTCAGAAAACCAATCCATATTCCCCCGCGGGAGTAATAATCGATAATTTTCATCCCCATTAACATAAATTGAATTGTCCTCAGGGAAAAAATTCAGATTGACTAAATCTTTTGCCAAAACAAACACACCCGCTCCTAAAAACAATAGTTGGTAAGCAAGATATCCAAGTTCTTTCCCAAGCACTACCTTACACTCTTTTCCTTTCTTCGTCAAGTAAGCAAAAAAATCACTTATCAAAATCTTTTCTTCAAATTGAAAATCATTTAGGTTTATAAAACTAAGAAGTGGATTTCTTTTTCCAGAAATGTTCTTTACAAAAATTTCTTTCTTTTTTACCAATTCTTTTATTTCTGCATTACAATTACTAACAAATAATAACTCGGGGACACTTTCTCCCTCCTGTACACAGAAACTCCAATTTTTTGAAGGCTCCTTAGGCTTCTCCCAGCAACCCCATGGTAAAAATACTATTTGTGGATTATTTTGAAAAGAACCGAACCTTTTATTATCCCTATTCTCCACGACAAAAACAGGGGTTGGTGGTGTATCATAAATTTTCCACTTCTCGCTAAGGTCAAATACTATCGGGAAGAGTAAAATCTCTGGACCCATATCAAGATTAAGAGGAGTTTTATTCACCAATTCAAAAAATAGCAAAGGTTTTTGTTCTTTCGTGACCTTAATTAACCTCGATATGAACATCCCGAGTAAATAGCGAAACAAGAAGTAATTTCCTAATTCAACTACTGTAAACCTCCAGACTCTCTTGAAATGTGGAAATATAGTAAAACTAAACTTCCTCCCTGGTTGAATCCAAACGACCCTTTTACCTATCAAAGCAAAGACACTAAATATCTCCTCTGCATAAAAAACTTTCCAATTATTGAGACTCTCTTGTAATCTAAATGGAGATATCACATAAATTGTTTTATCCAACCTCGTATTTTCCAACTCCGATTCAGACATGATTACTCTATCTGTCCCAAGTTTTATAAACCAACCTTTTCTATTTATAATAATCTCACATTAATCAAATAAAACTTGCAAATATGAGTAGAGTATTCCTATGGTATCAACTTTAATTACTTCAGAAAAAATATCCGCGTTCTTACAAAATGCAAATCCACCTTCTGTAATAGGATTGTGCAGAGTTCCCGGCAGAGTGAATCTAATAGGTGAACACACTGACTACAATGGTTTCTCTGTACTCCCTATTACAATAAAAAAGGAAATTCATGCTTTTTTCTATTCCAGACACGACAATACAATTTCCCTTTCCAATGAAAACCAAGAATTTAAACCTCTTTCATTCCTAAACAGCGAGAATATCCAGCCTTCTAGAATTGGCGAATGGGACAACTATGTAAAATCAGCAGTTGTAGCAATTAATAAGAAATTCAAAGTTAAGCACTTCCCGGGTTTTCATTTACATATTACAAGCGATTTGCCCATAGCCTCGGGGTTAAGTTCCTCATCCGCCTTGGTGATTACATCTGCCCTTGCATACCTAAAAATACTCGGCAAAGAATTGGGAAGGGACATAACACGGCTGGAACTAAGCGACCTAATGGCTGAAGCAGAGCATTTCGTAGGAACGCGGGGAGGGGGAATGGACCAAACAGTTATACTAAATGGAAAAAAGAACCACGCATGCAAAATTGATTTCTTTCCGATTAGGACTACCCTCCTCCCAATATTCGAGGATTTTGTCTTCGTAGTTTGCGACTCTACAATTAGAGCACCCAAAACAGGTTCATGCTTAATGAAATACAACAGTGGACCAATATTGTGCTCAATAGCCTGTGCTATCTTTGAAAAATACTTACAAAACGAGATAGATAAAAGCATCAAAATACGAAGATTAAGTGATTTATGGTCGAGTGAGTTATGCCTCTCTTGGAAAGAAATTCTCGAAATAAACGACATTATTTTCCCCAAAGATACTTTAACACTAAAAGAAATAGCAAACTTACTTGAAACCTCAATTTCTGAAGTAAAAGAAAAATGGCTTTGTGGTGTAGACGATATTCCCGAGGCTTTTCCTCTTAAAGCCCGCGTAAGACATGTTATAACTGAACACATTCGCGTAGAACTTTCCAGAGATGCTTTGCTCGCTAATAACCCATATCTCTTCGGCCACTTAATGAATGAATCTCACCAAAGTTGTGCTAAAGATTATAATATAAGTACCCCTGAATTAGATACACTTACGAAGATAGCACGAGAAGCAGGAGCAATAGGAGCAAGATTAACAGGCGCGGGTTTTGGAGGTTGTACAATAAATTTGGTACACAAAGATGATGTAGATAAATTCATGGAAATAGTGGAAGAGAAATACTACAAAGAGTATTTGGGCTTTTCTTCAGGAGCAGAAATGTTTATAGCAGAAACAGCAAATTATGCTGACTACATTGATTTAAATCAGATTAGGCCTTAGTATGGAGTGTTTTCGAAAAAAATACGAAGAAAGAGAAAAAGAGTGGCTGTCCCCATATGCAAGCCTTGCGATGAATTCAAAAGGTAGAGTTTATCCTGAAGAAGAAGACCCCTACCGCACTTGTTTCCAACGCGACCGTGATAGAATCATCCATTCTAAAGCATTCCGAAGACTAAAAAGAAAAACGCAAGTTTTCTTGGCTCCTGTAGGTGACCACTACAGAACTCGCCTTACTCATACCCTGGAAGTAGTACAAATTTCACGCTCCATAGCAAGAGTATTAAGGTTAAACGAAGACCTCACAGAAGCCATTGCTTTAGGACACGATTTAGGACATACACCATTTGGGCATGCAGGAGAAAGAGTCCTTAATCAACTCTCCTCAAACGGGTTCAACCACGCAAAACAAAGTTTAAGAGTAGTTGACTTACTCGAAAATCGGCAAGGCAAAAAAGGACTTAACCTAACTTACGAAGTCCGCTACGGAATACTTCATCACTCACAGGGTAAATACCAAATACTTAAAGGTAAAAAACTCGCCGAAGAACTCAGTTTAGAAGCATTAGTGGTAAGCATAAGTGACGTTATTGCATACATTACCCATGATATGGACGACGCTATCAGGGCAAACCTTATGAAACTAAAAGATTTTCCACAATCAGCAATAAAAATCTTAGGCAAAACATCCTCAGACCAAATAGATACAATGGTAAGAGGTGTTATAGAAGGTTCAACTGAAAATAAGATTGACATCACTCCCGAAATTAAGAATGCTATGAACGAACTACGAGATTTTTTATTCGAAAAACTTTATCCATCAGAACCCATTGCTAAAGAAATCTCAAAAGCAGAAAGAATAATTAATGAACTTTACCAACACTTTATAAAATTTCCTCCAGATGAAATCACTAAAAAAGATTTCGGAGACCCTGAGGACTCCATTGAGCAGAAAGTAGTAGACTTTATTGCAGGTATGACCGACGAATATGCTTTAACTCTCTACCAGAAATTATTTCTTCCTACACCATGGCGAACGTGACGCTATGTATAATTACAGGGTCAGGCATAAACCTAAAAAAGGCTCTTGACCAGTATTTTTCAGAGGAACCTTTCAGCAATCTCTTCCCAACTTTCAAATGTGATGTCAAAGGGCATGAATATAAAGTAATTAAAGGCTTGATTGGAAATATACCCACAATTTTATGTTCCGGAAGAATACACGCTTATGAGGGCTTTAAGTGGGAAGACTTCAGAAAATTCCTCGAGACATTTAAAGAATTAGATGTCACCCACATTCTCTCCTTAAACGCAGTAGGAAGCCTCAATTATAAACTACGAGTTCCTTCTTTTTCTCTCGTAGAAGAAATCACACCTATACATTACATCAAATTCCCACTAAATAATAATCTAAAACCTAACTGGCAAATAGTTACCAACCTACCTAAGGTAAAATACATCTGGGTAACAGGTCCCTCTTACGAAACAAAATCTGAATTGCGATTATTTAGACAATTGGGAGGAGACGTAATAGGAATGAGTGGAGCACCAGAACTTTATTGGGCTATTCAACTTGGCTACAAAATTGCAATGTTCTCATGTATTACAAATTACTGCTTTAACGATTTCCCACTCACCCACGATGAAGTTGTTAGAAATGCATCAGAGGCAACAAGAGAATTTACCCCTCATTTAAGAGAAATAATAATAAATCTATCTCAAATCTAAAAAGTAGTCCTCTGTCTTATTCAACATAGAAATTAATAGAAGCAAAACCTAACGAGGTATCTTTTAAATTCATCTTTCTCCCAGACTGCTCATATCCTATTGGAACCCCAACAGCATTCTTAGGTACAAGTGCAACAAACAAGTATATTGCATTCCTCCCACAAACAGGTGCTTTAGTACTTTCAAAAAAGTCTTGCAAACCCTGAAGGTCTCTATTAACTATCAAATTTATCAATTGCTCGTCTAACTTCTTCTGAGAATCCAACATATTATCAACATTTCCCGGAGTAAAATTAAAAGTTGCACCCCAAGGCGTAAGGTCTGTACTCAAAACAATCAATGTTTTCTCATCTACGATTCTTCTCAGTGTATTAACTGTTCCCGCATAAACTATTTGACTTTCTTTCCCAGTAGAGTCCTTAAAATCACCAACCAGAATGGGAATTATAGAAAACTTTTTCAACTTATATTGCAAAAATGGCAAGATAACCTCTACCGAATATTCTTCCTCATGCAATTGAGGACTACCCTTTTTGATATTCCTCTGAAGTGAATACATACCAAAATATGGGGACACGGAGAGATTTTCCATCCTCACGAAATTAGTTCTCACTACACCTAAAGGGGTAGCAAAACCTTGTACAGACGGCAAAGAACATCCACTAAAAATCACATAATGAGAGGGCGCAAGTATTATCACATTCTCAAACTGACCCTCCCTAAGTTCTGCAAAAGATTTAGCAATTAAACTTCCACATAACCCCCAACCAGAGTGAGGAACTACACATGCTACAAGTCTTCCTTGTCCCTTCGGATTGGTACTCTCATTTCCATAAAGTTTATCTAAAGTTTCTCTGATAACTTTTGGTTCACCAGGATACAAAATCCCTGCATGCGCAAACCTTCTTATCTTTTCTGCAGAATGCAGAGGAATTGATATCCCCAACATTATCAATAAAAGAAAGACAACATTCTTAATAGCCTCTACTTTATTTTTCTTCACTTAACAGACCTCCTTTTCCTTTTTAGAAAAAAAATAAATTTGATGAACGAGTGCAATAATAAGTATAATACCTTCTCCATATCCCTAACTAAAAAACGGAAGTGGACATTTTTATTTAAAAAATAACGCTTAACCAAACTGATGGAGTACCCAAATGGCACAATTCGATCCAAGAAAGGTGCGTAATG
>CAZZMK010000273.1:0-6097 GCA_964655185.1 uncultured Nitrospirales bacterium
AGTCTGAAGCCGTTCAAGCTCTTAGAGGCGAGATAAGAAAGAGAAAGGAGAGTATAGAGGTTTTTAAGCAGGTAGGTAAAAATGAAGAAGTAGAAAATCTTGAAAAAGAAATCGCAATTATTGAAGAATTCTTACCAAAACAATTAAGTAGAGAAGAGATTATTGAAAAAGTACAAAAGTATATAGACGAACACCCAGAAATTAATCATCCAGGCAAACTAACAGGGATTATGAAAAAAGAAATTGGTGACGCAGTGGACGGGAAAGTGCTTAACGAAATCTGCACTGAATTACTCTCTAAGAAGCAGTAACCCTTTACCTTAGGGGAATAATTAAAAAGATTACCATAATCCTAAAAAGTATTACCTAAAATGTTATTCTTCAGCCCAGCCATATTCAACTGGAGGCATTGGCTTACCTTCTCTTTGCAAGTATCTAAGTTCACGATAACTAATTAGTTTTATCCCCAAAGACTTTATATATTCCCTCGTCTCTTTCTTGCAAAAGAATTCCGTATCGGCTGTTCTTCTGCCAGCAGAACCAGTAGTTGCCTTCATCTCAGGAGTCAGTTCACCGCAGTGAATATATATCTCCGTAACCTTACCAGGCTCCACGGAGGCAAGTCTTTCTTTCCACCACTTTTCCGTTTCCTCTATGCTCGGTGGGTCTCCCATAAATAGTTCATCAGGATGTAAAATCCCCATCTCATCTGCCATATCAATCAGATATTCTCCACCATATTTTTTCATCAATTCCCTGCCAGCCATCCTGCAAGGCAGATTGTAATCTTTTGCTATTTTCAGATAAAGTTCATGGTATCCCGGCGCATACTGTAATGTGCCCATATGCGAATCTATATGAGTTACATCAATCCCCGCTGCTAAAGCCTTATCTATTTGTGCTCTTACCTCCTTCTCTACTTCATCTAATTTTGCATTCAGATAAACAAACGGCACATCAGGATAAAAATATCCCATATCATCACATAAACTCGGCACCGCAGTTCTACCTAATACCGGTCCCCACTTGTAATACTTCCATTCACTCGTTAGGGTAGTATGAACCCCAATACTTGCTTTCGGATTTTTCTTTGCAAAATCTACTGCTTCAAGAAACCACGGGCACGGCACCATTACCGTAGCAGAAGTAACGCCCCCAACCCTTAAAGCACGCATAGTAGCCACATTAGTGGAGTGATTCATACCAAAATCATCCGCATTAATTATTAATACCTTCGTGTCAGGAGGAAATCCCAACCTTTCCACTAAAGATGGCTTCGGCGTTTGCTGAGTATCCTGAGCATATAGAGAAACAGACCCAACCAACAAAATTACAAGAACACAACCTAATAAAACATCCTTTGCCATTTTATTTACCTCCTATACATAAATTAATGGGAATAACTTTTGAAAATATATGTTATTTTGACTATATTATAATTCCTTGGTTTTATAATTTTACAAAACTATTTTTCTAAGGGTTGAATGAAATGAATAAGAATTCTATAAGGTTATCAAAATCACTAATCATCAACATTCTTGCATTTACCATCTTAATTCAACTATTTCTTCAAATACCCCTTCACGCACAATGGCAAGCACCTATCAAAGGACCCGAATTAAAAGTTCAGACATTCTGTGACAAAGCCAAAATAAAACCTGGCTCTACCGCGAAAATTGCTTTTTTATTTAACCTGGAGAGAAATTGGCATATAAATAGCAACAGACCATTAGATGAGTTTCTTGTCCCAACTATATTAACCTTAGACCAAATGGATGCTATCGAGGTAGAGAAAATTATCTATCCAGAACCCAAATTAGTTAGACTATCATTCTCAGAAGAGCCTTTGTCAGTTTTTGAAGGGGAATTCTTGGTCGGAGTAGAGGTAAAAATTAAAGAAACAGAACAACCAGGTATTACTGTTGAACTTCCTTTTTCACTAAGATACCAGGCTTGTGATGACAAACAATGTTTACCACCGAAAACATTAAAAATCTCATATAAAATCGATATTGAAAATACTGATATATACGCCTCTGAGGAGGTATTAGCAATAATTAATAAAATTAATTGGGAAAAGCCCACCGATACTACGGAACCACCTTCACCTCCTCCACAAGGTTCAACTGTGACATCTTCAAATACTGCTGAAATTCAAACTGCTACAACACCCCCCTCATTGCACGGCGATTGGAAAGAGTTAGTTAAATCATTCAAAATTATCGGGCGGTTAGATGGGTATGCAGGAACAAATGAATTTATTGAGTTCCTGGACAGTGCAATCAAAGGCGAACCTACCAAGGTTCAAAGCAAATC
Source organism: uncultured Nitrospirales bacterium (assembly GCA_964655185.1). GTDB lineage: Bacteria > Hydrogenedentota > Hydrogenedentia > Hydrogenedentales > Hydrogenedentaceae > Hydrogenedens. The sequence goes on from CAZZMK010000273.1 coordinate 2,317, forward strand.
TACTAATTTATCCCTATACACACTACTACTAATCCTAATAGGCGGACTTGCTCTAAACCTCACACCATGTGTTTTACCTGTCATCCCACTTAATATAGCAATAATCGGCGCAGGAGCAAGGGCAGGATCAAAAGTTAGAGGATTCTTATTAGGAGGAGCATACGGCGCAGGTATAGCCTTGGTATATGGTGGACTCGGAATAGCGGTCGTCCTCGGATTCTCAAAAACCTTCGGAACTATAAACTCTACCGCTTGGTTCAATGGAATTATTAGCATATTATTTCTACTACTCGGATTAGCAATGTTTGATGTATTCCTACTTGACTTCTCCAAGTTTCAAGCATACATCAAGTTGGACAAATTCCGAAGGGGTAGTTTCACCCTTGCTTTTATCATGGGAGGTATATCAGCACTTCTGGCAGGAGCATGCGTTGCACCTGTTGTTATTTCAACCATAATCCACGCACAGGATTTATATAGCCAAGGTTTTAGGATGGCTATTTTCTTGCCCTTACTACTCGGGGTAGGAATGGCTCTGCCATGGCCCTTACTTGGTGCAGGACTAAGCCTAATGCCTAAACCCGGCAAATGGACCGAATATGTAAAATATGCTTTCGGAGTCCTGCTCATAGGAGTAGCACTATATTATGGCTACACCGCGTACACTATTTACACTGCTAAACCTGAAAATTTGACCACTTCTGATGGATGGCATAATTCACTATACTCAGGATTAGAAGAATCACTACACACTGGAAAACCTATGATAATAGACTTCTGGGCTACCTGGTGCAAAAATTGTATAGTTATGAATAAACGAGTCTTAACAGCACCTGAAGTTAAAGAAAAACTTAATTCCTTCGTAAAGGTAAAATTTCAGGCGGAAAATCCTAATGAACCAAAAGTTCGTGAGGTCTTAGAACTTTTTCAAGTACTCGGGCTACCCACTTTTATAATCCTAAGTCCTGAGAAAAAAGATTAAACAACTGAACGAGTAGGTAATGAACAGTATAATTTACCAGATATTACTTGAACACACATTAACAATTTTAGGGTTCCTACTTGCCATCTACTTCATTTGGAGAGTACTAAATGAACATCGCAGACCAGGCGGGGCTATCGCGTGGATACTAATAATAATTTTTGCTCCATACATAGGGGTGCCACTCTACTTTATACTTGGGAAAAGAAAATGGGTTCAAAAAGCACATTCAAAACTACCACTATACGATTCATTGAAATTAACAGAGAAAAAATCTTTTGTAAATCCTGTTGAAAGAGTTTTGATATCTGCAGGCGCACCACCTATCCGCATTGCTGACAATGTAGTTTTCTCATTTGATGGTACTGATGCATTCAACAAATTAATACAATTAATTGATTCAGCAACAGAATATATTTATTGCACAACATTCATACTCGGTAATGATGAAACAGGAAAGCCGATAATAGAAACACTTACCCGTAAAGCAAAAGAAGGGATAAATGTATATTTACTACTGGATAGTTTAGGTTGCTTCTACTTGCCACGAAGATTACTAAATCCTCTCATAGAAGCAGGCGGAAAAGTAAGTTTTTTCCTGCCAATTCTACCCTTAAGACGAAAATGGTCCGCTAACCTCAGAAACCACAGAAAGATTGTAATAGTAGATGGGGAAACAGCAATGGTAGGGGGAATGAACCTCTCAAAAAACTTCATGGGACCTACTCCTGACCCGAAAAGATTTTTAGATTGTGCGGTATTTTTAACTGGTAAACCGGTAAAAGATATCGAAGAAATCTTCATAAGAGACTGGGAATTTACCACCGACGAGAAAATTCTTATACCTTCCACCGAGTTTAACGAAACTATACAAGAACAAACTTATTCTCTAAAAAGCCTAATTCAGGTAGTAGCAAGTGGACCGGATGTACCTGAGGATACTATTTATGACGCTATATTAACCGCATGTATGGAAGCAAAAGAAAGGATTTGGATACTAACACCATATTTTGTCCCTGACGAACCCATACTAAAAACACTCATATTACAAACTCGAGCAGGAACAGATGTATCCATTCTCCTCCCTAAAAAATCTAACCACCTTACCGCAGACTATGCAAGAGGTCCTGCATTAAGAGAATTACTCAACAATGGAGCAAATATATGGTTCTACCCCAAAGGAATGATACACGCAAAACTATTGATTTTTGACAGATTCCTTGCCATAACTGGTTCACCTAATCTTGACATAAGAAGTATGTACCTTAATTTTGAAATAGCCCTATTCCACTATTCACCTATGGAGATAGATTGCATTGCGGGCTGGTTCTCCCAATTACTTAACGAGTCGGAGATCATTAGAAAACTTAACGAGAGCAAATCACAAATCTTCCTCGAAAACCTAAGTTCCCTTATCGCCCCACTGATATAGTATATATAGAAGGGCTGTCATCTCTGACAGCCCCATTCCTTACTAACGTTCTACTTCTAATTGCTCCTTACGCAAACTTATTATAATCAGTTATTGAGTATTTCCTCCTCCATTTCCGTCTCCACCATTGCCACCAGTCTGTCCTGTACCACCTAAATTAACTTTAATAGCCACATTTGCAGATGTTGGAACCTCTTGCCCTGTTAATGCAAACTTAGCACTAATCTTCACACCCGATTCTAAAATTCCGGTGTTAGTCGACTCTAAAACAGAAGTATTAACCTTCACGCTAACAGATTCTCTATCCCACGGGCCAATGCTATCAAATTCAACTGGATTAACATCCACCCAATCATCCTCACATTCAACTTTGAAATGCATTTTCCACAAAGGCAACTTGCTCCATACAAGTACTTTCTGAGATTTCTCATTTTGAACATCCTCAACCGTAAAATTAAGCGTTGCGGGGGTAACCCCGATAAGAGAGCACCCTCTCATTCCCATAAGGGAAATTACTGTTACAACACACAGAGAGATCACCAAAACTTTCTTTCTCATGGCTTTACCTCCTTCGTTAGAGTTCTTTAATTTTTCAGTGCCCAGAATAGCCGACACCACTTACTTCAAAATAATATACATATAAATTTTTCTTTTATTACAAATTTTAATTCGTCTCGTTAAAATTGTAAAATTAAATACAAAAAATAATGACGTAACTTTACAATGAAAAAATACCGTCATCCGAAAACAATAAGAAGGTGGATTCTAACGAAACTTTACGAAAGGTATCTTGAAAATCCAACTGAGATGCTTGGCCCTGAGGATTTTTTGGAAACAGGACTTATAGATAAAAAGCAACTTGCAGTTAATATCCATTATCTTTATGATAGAGAGTTTGTAGAACTAATTACTGGCTACAACCCACCAATGTTTGTAGCAGCAAGGATAACACCCAAAGGGATTGATCTAATTGAAAACCCTAAAGAGTTTGACTTGTTATTCCCCGAATACCCAGTAGACATTGAAGAAAAAACTGCTGAGATTCTTGAGACTATTGAACAACTTGTATTTGAAGCAGACCTTGTTCCTCTCGACGGAGACACTCGAAAATGCCTACAACGAGATATACAATACCTCAGAGACGAATTAGCCCGACCTGCGAAAAAATGGAGGAAAGAAGTCATCGAAACTATTCTTAGATGGATTGAAAATTCTGTAGCAAATATCGACAGAAATGAATATGTTCCTTCGTTATCTACACTTATAAAGCAAATTTCAGAATTGTACAACCAACAAACTGAATAATAACTATGCCAAAGAACTCCCCAGAAATCTCTATTGTTATTCCAGTCTATAATGAAAGAGAA
>CAZZMK010000274.1:0-11262 GCA_964655185.1 uncultured Nitrospirales bacterium
AAAAGATACAAAATAAAATTACAAAATTTGTTAGTGAGTGACAATTTTTGTCACTTTACCCCATTACTTTCGACTCCAAAAAGACGGTACTAACAAAACAAATATAGAAAACATCTCGACCCTCCCCGCTAACATCAAGGAGCCCAATACAATTTTTGCTGAACCAGGCAAACCTAAATAATTATCGGAAGGACCTATTAAGTCTAATCCAGGACCTATATTACAAAAGCATGCAATCGAAGCAGATACTGATGTAACTATAGGAAGTCCCATAAAAGACATAACAATGCTACCCACAAAGATAACCACCAACCACAAGGAACAAAATACCAAGACCTCTTTCTGAATATCTTCCCTTACTACGATATCCCCTACTCTAATAGGTTTTACTACCTTAGGTTGGAAAGTCGCTAAAACTCTATTCCACACAACTTTTGTCAGAATAATAAACCTGATAACCTTCATCCCACCTGCAGTTGAACCTGCACAACTACCTATTATCGCTACTATCATCAACAGCCATTGAGCAAAAACTGGCCACTTCTCAAAATCACTATTTGAAAAACCCGTAGTAGTAATCACCGAAGCAAAAGTAAACGCGGTCTCTCTCAATGCTCTTAGCGTCTCGTATCCTTGATTTTGCAAAGACCCCTTCGCAAAAATTTCATTAATCCCCATTAAAGATAAAGTAGCAAGCAATGTAGACAAAGCCCATATACTAATATATGCTCTCCACTCCGGGTCCTTCAAAAGGCCCTTTACATCTCCTCTTAAAAAAACCCTATGTAATAATAGTAAATTAGTTCCTCCACAAAGCATAAAAAATATTGTGACTATTTCAATCGAAGTAGTATGGAAATCCTCTATACTTTTTCCCCTAGTAGAAAAACCTCCCGTAGCCAGCGTAGCAAAAGCATGACATACTGCCTCAAACAAGTCCATACCACATAGTGTCAATAACAAAATATCTAAGGCATTTAAAAATAGATAAACCGCTACTATCTGCTTAACAGACTCCTTAATACGAAGTTTAATAAACTTTACATCAGGTGCAAAAGATTCCGATTCAAATAAAAGCCGACCACCTGCACCTATATAAGGAAGTACTGATACAAAAATTACCACCACTCCAATCCCACCTAAAAAGTGAGTAAATGCTCTCCAAAACAAAAGACCCTTAGGAAGACTTTCTACATTACTTACTACTGTGGCTCCAGTAGTAGTAAAACCAGATATAGACTCAAAAACTGAATCTATAATTCCTAATTGCTGTGATAAGTAAAAAGGAAGCCCGCCAAGAACCGTTACAAGAATCCATCCTAACCCTACCAAAGCAAGAGATTCTCTAATATAAATCTTTCTTTCCTCTCTAACTGCCGAGTAATAAGTAGCCCCAAAGAAAATAAAACCCAACACCAACACGAAGAAAGCAGACGTAAGAAAGCTCTCCAAAAGGAAAAATTCTTTATAAATAAAAGTTGGTACCAACGGAATAAGTAAAATACCCGCATATACCATCAATAATATGCCAAGATAATGTATTACTATTACATAATCCATAAATTTCTATTATGCAAATCCTATCCCAAAAACTTTTTATTCATCTCTTCTACATCTTCAGTCCTACACACAAGTACTACTCTATCCCCCTCTTTGATTTCAGTATCACCTACAGGAATAATAGCGGTTTCACCTCTTATTATTCCTGCCACTACACCTCCCAAATCAGGTCTAATATCCTTAAGGGGTCTATTCAAATACTTAAAATCAGAGTTCACACTATACTCAGCAATTTCTACCCCCCTAAGACTCAATAGATGACCCACTATATCGTTATAGACTATCCTTAACACTTTATTGGCTAAACTTACATAGGGAACCACCGCTAAATCTACGCCAAATTTCTCCATTACCTCTGCAAACTGCATATTGTATACGACGCTCACACTATAAGGTATTCCGATATCCTTTGCAATTAAAGAGGCAAGGAGATTTCTCTCATCATCATTAGTTGGGGACACAAAAACATCGTAATCCTTAACTTCTTCAAACATAGTTTGGTCATCCAATGGGTCACCATTCACAATATCAACAGGACGCGACTTTAATAGTTCTGATAATTCATTTGCCCGTCCCCTATCTTTCTCAAATATCCTCACGCGATTTACCTTATCTTTTAACAGCCTCACCAAACTCAAAGTAATATTCGACCCACCTAATATTGCAACGCGTTTTTTCTTTTCCCAATCACCCGTAAACACTTTCATGTTTTTTAATATATCATCCCTTTTCCCAAACAGTCCTACAATATCCCCAGACGATATCTTAGTTTCCCCATCAGGCAATATCACTTCTTTCCCAGATTGCAAATATCCAATAACAAATTTTCCTTTCAAAGAATCCATTATCTCTTTCAGAGTTTTTCCGCTATGTTTGAATTTTTTATAAACCCTTACCTCAAAGAACTGTATTCTATCATTCCCGTAAGATTCCGCAACTAAGGCCCCTGGATACTCCACAAAGTCCGCAATATCACTCGCTGCAAGGTGATCCGGTGACAGCAAGTAATCCACTCCAAGAATGCTCTCATATAAAACTTCGTTCCTGAGAAAAACCTCATCAGAAACAACCGCTGCAACACTCTTGGCTTGAAAGCCCTTAGCGCAAGTCCCCGCAATAAGGTTAATCTTCTCATCACCAAGCACAGAAACAAACAAATCACAACCTTGAAGAAGAGTATCTTGGATTGTGTTCAGATCCAACACATCCCCCAATCTTGAGGAAATATCGCAATCCTTCATTAGCCTATCTAAAGCATCTTTATCCTCATCTATCAAAACCACTTCGATATCACTATCCCTGGATAGCCACTTCGCTATTAGAGAGCCAGCCCTCCCAGCCCCCGCTATTACTACCCTCTTAGACTTTACAACATTCTTAGATTTCATAATATAGACCCTACTAACAAAATCTTACCGCCCAATCCCAACGTCGAAAAACTTAGATTTAAAGAAACTTATCCTGTAAAATTAATGTCTATAACAAATAGCGATTATATCATAAATCTAACAAAACTAAACAAGGAAAATATCTATGAGTTCCAAGGTTTTCCCTTGCTTACTTTCACTTCTACTATACCTATCGATAGGACTTCCAATATCTTTCTTATGGTGCGATTCTGAGACCTCTTTCAATATCGACTTGACTCAAATCACAATCAACAATTCTCCACAAAACCTACTTAAAGAACGATTTGCTTACTCATCTGAACAAATTGAAAAATCGAAAATAGGAAGCAGTGCTCTCTCCTGGGCTGAGAATCTCCTAAAAGAAAGTCCTCAAATTCCTCAAACAACCTATGCCCTATACAGAGAATTTCAAAGAACAGGAGATAGAAAAAAATACGAAAAAGAATACTTCTTAAAAAGAAGTATGCTTACCGCATCTGTATTATTAATTTATATCAAAAATGATGAGAATTACCTACCACTATGCAATGACCTAATTTGGTCAATATGTGAGGAAACAAACTGGGTCATCCCCGCACACGAAAGGAAAGAAAAATATACATATATTGACCTGTTTTCTGCAGAAACCGCTACTCTCCTTGCTCATACACTTCTTTTCCTAAACGACAAATTACCACCAGAAATTAAGGATAGAATTAAGTATGAAGTCAAAAAAAGAGTAATGAAACCATACCTGCTCTACTCGGAAGAAAAATACGGATGGGTAAGAGGACATAACAACTGGACGGGAGTATGTGCAGGCTCTATCGGAGAAACATATCTCATTCTCGAAGAAAATCAGGAAATTCTGAAAAGAGCACTTAATTTAGTCATAAATCAACTATCTCGATTTTTACAAAGAGGTTTTGCAGAAGATGGAGGTTGTCTTGAGGGAATATCATACTGGAACTACGGCTTAACTCATTTCGTTAGTTTCAGCGAACTTTTATATGAAGCCACCGAGGGGAAAGTAAACTTAATCTCCTGCCCCAAAATGCTAAAAATTGCTAAATATCCGTATGTAGTTTATCTCGGAAATGGACAATTCGCAAGTTTCTCAGACGCACCTTCCCAATTCCTACCTCACTCACTTATTACCCATAGAATTGTAGAACGATTAATGGAGGCTCCACACTCTTTTATAGTCCATAGAATTGCAGAAAAGATTCCTCAAACTACTTCAAATCAAACCAACCTAGACTTATCATCTACGGACATAAATCTGGAATACCTTCATACTCTCTCAAGTCCCAACCCTACACACTGGCTATTTGGAAATGTTATAAGAAATATCCTCTGGAGCATAAAATACGAAGACAAGCAATATGAAAATATACCTCTTAAAAGTACCTACCTCCCAATATCAGGTATAGCAAAACTTGTATTCTCCCCTTCTTCCGACAAAACCTATATACTTGCGTGCAAAGCAGGTAGTAATAATGAACCACACAACCACAATGATATCGGTAGTTTCATCTTTTGTGTAAATAACACTATATTTCTAACTGACCCCGGCGCAGGTTTATATTCCCGAGACTACTTCAGTGCCAAAAGATACGAAAATATCTTCGCAAACTCCTATGGGCACAGTGTGCCTGTAATAGGTGGAAAATTGCAGAGTGCAGGAGACAAATTTAAGGGTAAACTAATATGGGAAAATGACAAAAAAGTAATGGTAGATTTCACCGAAGCCTATGACCTACCCTCTCTCGAAAAAGCATTAAGAACTTTCGAAATTTCTGAGCAAGGCTTAACCATAAGAGACTATTTCGAGTTTAATAACAAAGGTGAAATTGTTCAAGAAGCACTACTCACCTGGCTACCGGTAAATATCACAAATAACAACGCAATAATCTCATCTGACAATGGAATATTAGAAATAACTTCTTCCACAGGTAAGTTTTCCGCAGAATCCTTAAAAGAGCATTGCATAAAAAACAACAAAAAAGGTGAACTCACACGAATAGCAATTGACCTACCCACTCAGCAAGAGTCAGAAATTACCATAAAAATCATATACATTCCACATCAGTAGTTAATACCCTTCCTTTTCACATTTCTTATTAATAAACACAAAAAACTCTCTATAATTGCTATTTTTATTCAATACTTGAAAATTAATCCCACCAAAAGTAGATAATTAAAATAAAAAATATACGAGGAAGACTCATCTTGAGACGAAAAATAATACATATTGATGAAGAAAAATGCAACGGATGTGGACTTTGCGTATCCGCCTGCGCAGAAAACGCAATAAGAATAATAAATGGAAAGGCAAAACTAATCTCGGATGTATTATGTGATGGATTAGGTGCTTGTTTACCGCACTGCCCTACTGGTGCACTCTCTATAATCGAAAGAGAAGCAGATGAATTTAATGAAGAACTAGTAAAGAATATTAAGAACGTGTCCCATGAAACGACTCCCCATTCCTGTCCAAGTGTTCAGATAAAACAAACTGAACTTGGCTCTACAGTCTCTCACTGGCCTATTCAAATCCGCCTAATATCTCCTACCGCACCATTTTTGGCAGATTCAGAACTACTCGTATGTGCAGATTGTATTCCTCCAGTATACAAAAACTTCCATACGGAACTACTTCCCCAAAAAGTCCTAATGCTTGGATGCCCCAAATTTGACCCTCGTGAGCAATATGTTGATAAATTTGCACAAATATTACTTCAAAACGATATTAAATCAATCACTGTAGTAGTTATGGAGGTTCCTTGCTGTCAAGCATTGCCTCTCATAGTTTTAGCGGGAGCAAATAAAGCAAACAAGAAAGTAACAATTAAAAAAACAATTATTTCAATCCAGGGAAATATAATAAAAACAGAAACATTAGAATGAAATGGCTCTCGGCAAGGTCAATAACAACGGATACATATTGTTCTTAATTCTATGTGTATTACTTGGGATGTTTACGGGTATAGGTCTATTCACATTTCATTACGCGAAAGGGCTTTCATACCTAAAAGATGACCCAAATGCCTGTGCCAACTGTCATGTTATGAAACCTTTCCTCGACTCCTGGCAAAAATCAAGTCATCATACTGTAGCAGTTTGTAATGATTGCCACACAGCCCACACCTTAATTCAAAAATACTATATAAAAGCAAGAAATGGCTATCATCACTCAGTTGCTTTCACTCTCGGGGGATTTCACGAACCTATAACAATTAAAGAATTTAATAAAAAGGTCGTAGAAAATAATTGTAGATATTGTCATCAAGACTTCATTCAAAACATAGATTCTCTTGCCTCACATAAACAAAAAGTAGATTGCATCTCCTGTCACTTTAACGTTGGACACTTTAACTATTAGAAACAAAGGAGAATGCTATGAACAAAAAATTTCTTATCACTGGAATCTTGATAATGATACTAACTGCAATTGCCACTTTTGCTATAACTGCACTACTCATAGACATATTCGAGAAGCAACAAGAAGCAAAGCAGACTTTCTTCAAAGTAGTCGAAGTTACAGACGACACTGAAGACCCAGAAATATGGGGCAAAAACTTCCCTATCCAGTATGACCTATATAAAAGAACTGTGGACATGGTAAGAACAAAATACGGAGGAAGCGAAGCACTACCCAAAAACCCTACTGAAGATGACCCAAGATTTGTTGTAAGTCAATCCAAACTTGAACTTGACCCCCGATTAAAACAGATGTGGGCTGGATATGCATTTGCTATTGACTTTAGAGAAGAGCGAGGACATGCATATATGCTCGAAGACCAAACATTCACTCAAAGACACCAAAAACCACAATTCGGAGTATGCATCCATTGCCACGCTTCAGTATATGTCCCATATAAAAAATTAGGGGAAGGCGATATTATAAAAGGATTCGAAAAAATGAACCCTATGCCTTATTCGGAAGCAAGAAAATTAGTTCAACATCCTGTGACCTGCATAGATTGCCACGACCCCAAAACGATGCAATTAAGAATTACTCGCCCGGGTTTCCTGGAGGGTATAAAAGTCCTAAAAGCAAGAGATGGAATAACCGATTATGACCCAAACAAAATGGCTACAAGACAAGAAATGAGAACATTTGTGTGTGCTCAGTGCCACGTAGAATATTACTTCAAAGGCGATGAAAAAAGGTTAACTTACCCTTGGGCAAAAGGGTTAGAAGCAGACAATATACTTGCATATTATGATGAGATAAACTTCAAAGATTGGGTCCACGCCGAAACCGGTGCCCCTATGCTCAAAGCACAACACCCTGAATTTGAAATGTGGAATCAGGGTATACATGCACGCTCTGGAGTCGCTTGTGCAGATTGCCACATGCCATATACCAGAGTAGGTGCACAAAAGATAAGTGACCACCATGTAAGAAGTCCTCTTCTGAATATTAATAGAGCCTGCCAAACTTGCCATCACTTCCCAGAAGAAGAATTAAAAGCTAGGGTTGAAAAGATTCAAGACAGAACAGCAGAAATGAAAGATATCGCTATGGATGCTTTGGTTGCTCTTATTGATGATATTAAATACCTACAGTCCAAAGGAATCCAGAACGAGAAAATTGAAGAGGCTAAACTATGTCAAAGAAGAGCCACTTTCCTAATTGATTTCGTAGAGGCAGAAAACTCCACAGGTTTCCACGCTGACCAGGAATCCGCAAGAATACTCTTCAAAGCAATGGACCACTTAAGGAAAGGGCAATTAGCACTTAAAAATGCTGTAATTCTTCACGAAGCATATGGAAATACATCTACTCAGTAAACTATTATAGTCCCTTTACAAAACTGTTCGCTCCCTTGAACCAATCAAAGAAATAATTACTTTGCGGACCAAACCAACCTACATCCCACGCTTTATTATATGCACCGTAGACATTCCGCTCAGGTGCCCACTCTAATCTCTCAGAAGTAATATGTCCATCACACCATAGCACATTAGCCCTACCCCAATGTCTGAAATGAATACTTGGCGACATAAATACTCCTTTTATGCCCCTTGGTTGTTCATAACTTACTGGCAAAGGCGGTTCCACAAAACTATACTCCACAATGTACCCACCCTGAGGCATACCTGCGTCTGCAAACATTATAGTTTCCGCAGGATTTTGAATCATCCTCTCATTCATTCCACTCTTGCACGCCTTAACTGGGTCCTCTTCAATAGTTATCATAGACCCTACATAAGCCATATTGTAACCATATCCCCCACAACCCGATTCAAAAGCATTCGGAACTTCTCCCAATCTCCTAAACTCAAAAAATTCCGGACACTCTTTTACTCTTCCATCAGGCAAATACTCAAAAAGTGGAGATTTCCGATAATCAAAAGAAGAAGAAGGATTGGGAGTCTCTCTCACCCCATGCCATCTGTGCCTTCCACCAAAATTGTCTGGCTCACTACCTGGCAGTAAAAAGTCATACATATCAGAACACGCAGGAACATAATAGCCATTATGTTCATTCGCATACATCACATTTGCAAGGTACAATTGTCTTAAATTATTCACACACTGAACGCTCCTTGCTTGACTTCTTCCGCGCGAAAGTGCAGGTAGTAATAGCATTGCGAGAATACTCATTATTGCAATAACCACAAGCAACTCAACAAGAGTAAATCCTTTTATATATGCGTCTGACCTGAAAAATCTTCTCTTATTTTCATTCTTCAACAAAATATATACCCCCACTATCCCCAAAATGAGACTCAAAATCACATAGGCACAAAAAGACCCGCTAAGTAAACATCTTCCCTCGATTGAAAACTCTTCACAGGTCAAATTATTACTCTTATACTCATCATCGTAAACGCATATATGAAGATTTGAAACTCTACCTGAACATTCCTGCCTAACAGCAAATTCCAATCTCCCATTTCTTATTATCAACTGATACCCTTCCAACCAATCAACTTCATCTCTACTTAACACAGTTCCCCCAGTTACCTCCACAGTAACAAGCCCCTCCAAAACTCTATTTCCATAGCCATCAAATAAATCACTCGAAACAAAACTTAAAAATGGAGTATCAGGAGGTATACGGCCTACATACCATAGACTTATTGGTGCAACTGGAGGACCAGGCTTTATTACAATTTGTGTTTTTCCTTTTATCAGTCCGCTGTAGTCTTCTACTCTCACCTCTCCAACACCAGAAACTGTACCAGGACTTAATTTAAATTCTATCTTACCTGCCCTTACATAAAACTGAATTCCGTCCATATTCTCATCTTCATCGGGTGTAATAATTTCTAACAAACTTGTGGTAATAGTAAAAGGAATCCCATCCACTACAGGCTCGTTATCTGCATCATATATATCTTCAACCGTAACATCAATATCTTCGCCATATTCCCCTACCCGTGTAACAGAAGTAGAACAAGCAATTTTCATCTTTCCAATACCTGGTGAGATATCCCCCTCTCCATCCTCACCAAAAACTCCAAAAACACCTGGATACCTCGTCTTAAAAACTAACTTGTTTGAAGTCAAATCTCTATCTATGACACTAATACCCTCTTCACTCCATCCATCACCTATCCACCTAAAAATTCTCAGAGTAAATTCGTCAAGCCCTTCTATTTGTTCAGGACCATATTTAACTGTTAGAGTTGGTAAATCTACTTGTGCAGAAGAAAAATCAGAGATACTTGAAGAAAATTTAATAAACACTTCAGATTTTTTTAACCCCTCAACACCAATAGAAGGCTCAGGGTCTACATCAAAATTCAAATCTACGATACAATTATATTCTCTCGTACCTACTCGCTCCCCATTCGAGTAAAATGCTACACAAATACTTCTATTACTTGTGCATGTCTCACCTAACAATGTACCAGCAGGACTCCCACCCCATTCTACAGGTATCTCCAGTGGCAAAACAGTACTCTCAGGACGCAAAGGGTCAGTATTAGAAACCCGAATCTCATAATCATCTAATACTGAATCCCCATCGGTATCAACCAAAGGAGCCACATCCGCAATCGCCATTATCTCGGTAGTATAGTAGCCAAATACTGGGTCTAATATATTCGGAATGGTTGATATCCTAATAAAACTAATTTCATCTAAACCGGCAGGATTTCCATCCCTATCCACTGCCCAGTCTATATCAAAAGCATCACCACCGCCTGAACCAAAATCTACTCCAACCTTAAACGGATTATCAGGTCTGAGATAATTATCCTTATATGGTGGCATAGTAGGAGATAAATCTGCATATCCCCAAATCACTTCATTCTCACCAAAAGACTCTATTACCCCCGCAATCTGAGGCGAGTTGCTCTGGATACCTTGAGGAAAAATTGCTCTACTTAATCCTAAACTACCAGGTATCACAAACCACGGGTCGTCAGGTATCCCATTATTGTTCACATCTTTAGAAACCTCAACTAAACCAGGTTCCACAAATTTCCTGTTTGGATTCCCCCCTACCCAAAAAGCATTAGAATAGATTATAAAATCGAAGCCACCAGGATTTAGTGGGTCATTCTTAATTGGGGTGTTAAATTTGACTACTATATAACTCTCTTGAGGAGCACCAGGCGTACCAATAGAATATATACCCTGTAGAGAAGGTGTTAATGTACCAAACCCAAGTGGACTCCCCACTACGACATTAGGATTTGTAAAGCCATAGTTTCTATTCTTCCCATAGAACTCTACCACTTCGTCAACCCAAGGGTCGTCAACACATTCTCCCGCCCATTGAAAGAAAAGCACTACCCCAACAATAAATAAAGTAGCAAGTAAATTTAATGAAAAACTAACCTTTAACATTCCTTAGCCCTAACTCTTAAAAAGGCTACAGACGAGGATTAGCGGAAAGATTCAAAGCGTGAAAAACATATTTTTTAGCAGACCTCAGTCTTCCCGCGCGACCTCAGTCTGTATTGATAGCAGTCGGCAGGTCTTCGGACTCACAGGCACCTCCTACTCGGCTCGGCTTCCCAGACTATCAATCAGCCCAGTGCCATATCGAGCCTTTCGTTCCTGTTCACCGCTGCGGGGCAGTTCCGGATTCTCACCGGATTCCCTCTTAGCATCCCAAAGGATGACCGACTGCCAACAATAAGATTCAAATTGTGTATTAATTATACCAAATAAATTAAAAAAATGAACCTAAACTTAAATGGATAGTATATAATTTAACAGAGGAAAATTTAAGGCGTATTAATAATGAACATAAATTTCGAAAGATGGAACCCTGAAAACCAATTCGACGAAAACATTTTAGGTTTATGGATTTTTAATATAGAAGAGAAAGATATCTGTTTTTGG